>NZ_AFGF01000081.1 GCF_000219125.1 Acetonema longum DSM 6540 | reverse complement strand
CGTACGTACAGTCTCACGCCCGTCCTCGTCGCGCTGTATCAGAATTCATGACTTTTCAGAGAGTGGTAACAGTAGCCGATCTCTCATGAGTGAAAAGTCATCCGAATTCTTCAGTACGGAGACGCAGAGCGTCTCTCTTACCTTGCATCTGGGCCTTTTTGAACGCCCCCGGGTTCGAGGCGACAGATACGCAGGAGGCAGACGATTTAAAGGAAAATTTTGAAGAAAGGAACAGTGAGTATGTGGATCTATGAAAAGAAGCTGGAGCATCCGGTGAAGATCAGCTGTCCGGATGTGGCCTTTGCTAAATTGGTGATCACCCAGTATGGCGGGCCGGATGGGGAGTTATCGGCTTCACTGCGGTATTTGAATCAGCGCTATTCCATGCCTTTTGACAACGCCAAGGCTCTGCTCACGGATATTGGAACCGAGGAACTGGCTCATATGGAAATGATCGCGGCGTTGGTTTATAAGCTGACCGAAGGCGCCTGCCCGGAAGATTATCAGGCCGCCGGCTGGGGCGGACAGTATGTTCAGCATGATAACGGCTTATTCTGGACCGATGCTAACGGGATTCCCTGGAGCGCCAAATATATTGCGGCTCTGGGCGATCCTATCACCGATTTGGTGGAAGACATGGCGGCCGAGCAAAAAGCCCGCGCCACTTATGAGCATCTTATCCAAATGACTTCTGACCCCTGTGTGAAAGATATGCTGCGGTTTTTATGGGAGAGGGAAGTTGTACATTTTCAGCGATTTGGCGAGATGCTCAACACAGTGCAGGATTGGCAGGCGCAAAAACAACATCTCTGGTGCGGCCACAGACCTCCGGAGGAAGAAACGGAAGAGGACTAAGGTAGGTATAGGGGTAGGAATAGGAGTGGGCAAGCCTGTCTTGCTCATTCCCTTTGATAGTTACTCCGCCGGGTGAAGGAATTAGCCAAATTTGCCCGAATTAATCTGCATAAACGATTCGAAATATGAATCGTTGCGGTTAATTATGCCTTGGCATATTGAGAATATCAATAAATGGATACGAATATAGGGTAAGGAAAAGTGTAATGCAGTATAACAAAGAGTATCGAAACTATATTCTTCAAAATATAAACTACCTCCGCTACGTGATCCACCATAAATGGCTGGTATTCGTAGAAGCTTGCAAATTGGGGATTCCCTGGAGGGGGATCCTGCATGATTTATCTAAATTTACTCCGGCGGAATGGGGTCCCCGAGCGGCTGCTCTCGGTAAAAGCCTCCCCTCTTATCTGGATGAGGCCGGCTGGTACCAACCGGAGAATGTGGATAATGCCCTGGCGGCCGGCTGGCTGCATCATTATCATCATAACCGGCATCACTGGCAATGGTGGGTCGTCCACTTGGATGCAAGGACGGTCAAAGTATTGCCCATGACTGATCCCTATCGACGGGAAATGCTGGCCGACTGGCGGGCGGTGGCAAGGATGCCGGGCAGACAAGCCATGCTTCCCTGGTATCGGGAAAATAAGGGCAAAATGCGCTTGCACCCAGAGACGCGGGCCTGGCTGGAAAAAGAGCTGGGGCTCTGTGATTCTGAGTCTGTCGATTCAAAGGAAGGAGAGGGATGAAGACTATGCCAAGCATGGTAAAACCGGCTTCGCGCCGTGTTGCCGTATTATTGACGCTCATTATGCTGGCCATCCTGATTCTGGTGGCGCGGATCGGCTGGCTGCAGTTTGTGGAAGGGCGCCGGTTAGCCGACCGAATGAAATCTCAGCTGCGGGATACCCGCATCCTGCAGTCGCCACGGGGTACAATCTATGACATCAATGGACGGGAACTGGCGATTAGCAGCATGCGGCAGTCACTGTACGCCGATCCCCAGGAACTGAGCCTTCCTCCGGATGAAGCCGCCCGGCTTTTGGCGGCGATCATTGATGTGGATGTGGATGAGATTCGGGAACGGCTGTCCATCAAAGGCCGCTTTGTCTGGCTGAGACGGACCCTGGAACCGGAAGTCACCCAAAAAGTCCGGGATTTGATCAAAACGAAAAAGATTCATGGACTGCATTTTCTGGAAGAAAGTAAACGTTATTATCCCAACGGACCCTTTGCCAGTCAGGTACTGGGGTTTGTTGGCACGGATGATATCGGACTGGATGGCGTGGAGATGGTCTACGACAAATTCATGCACGGCGAAATCAGCCGGCATGTTCTGGAGACCGACAATCAGGGCGTTCCAATTTTGCAGTCAGTCTTCCAGTCTCAGCCGCGCCGGGAGAAAAGTTTGGTGTTGACGATTGATATCACGATTCAGCATATCGTGGAAAAAACCCTGGACAAGGTCGTGGCTCAAAGCAAACCGCAAGGCGCTTCGGTGATCCTGATGAATCCGCGCACCGGCGCTATTTTGGCCATGGCCAACCGGCCCCATTATGATCCTAACTTCTTTTACCGTTACAGTCCTCAAGAGTGGAAGAACCGCTCTTTGTCCTTTGTCTACGAACCCGGCTCCACCTTTAAAACCATTATTGCCGCCGCCGCTCTGCAGGAGGGTTTGGTAACGCCGTCTGAAACTTTTGAGGATGCAGGCGAAATTACCGCCGGCGGCGTCACAGTTCATAACTGGGATAGCAAAGGCCACGGACGGGTCACATTTGCCGATATCACCAAGTATTCGATTAATACCGGTTTCATCCAGATCGGCCAGCGACTGGGCGAGGAGCGGCTGATGAGATATACCAGGAACTTTGGTTTTGGCCAGGCCACTGACATTAGCCTGCCGGGAGAGGAATACGGCCTGCTGTTTGACCCCAAAAGGATGACTCCATCCGACCTGGCCAGTACGTCTATCGGTCAGGGAATTGCCGTAACGCCGCTGCAGCTGTTAACAGCTCTGGCGGCAGTGGCCAATGAAGGAGTCCTGGTGAAACCTTTTATCGTCAAAGAAATCCGCAATGCTGACGGAACATTGGTCACTGAGACTCCGGTCAAACCGGTGCGGCAGGTCATCAGTCCGGCCACGGCCAGGACTCTGACCAATCTTTTGGAAAAGGTCGTGGCGGAAGGCGGCGGCGCGAAGGCAGCAGTCAAGGGATACCGGTTCGTCGGTAAGACCGGTACGGCTGAAAAGCTGAAACAAGGCGGCGTTGGCTATGCGGAAGGCCGGTATATCGCCTCCTTCGCCGGCTATGGACCGGCGGAGGACCCTCAAGTGGTGGCTCTGGTGGTCATCGATGATCCGGTAGGCGCCTATTACGGCGGTGAAGTAGCTGCCCCGGTGTTCAGCGAGATCATGACCCAGGTCATGTGGTATCTGAATATGAAGCAGCAAGCCCGTGAAACCGGCAAACATCCGATATTGCCGTCTCAATCCGGCACCCGGGCTATTGCTTCTGACCAAACGATGGTCCCTGTCGGCAGGATAATCGTACCCGATCTTCTGGGGCAATCCATTCGCCAGGCCGGTGAAACCAGCAATAAGGCCGGATTGTCCTTTGTTCCGATCGGCTCAGGAGTGGCTGTTCACCAGAGCTTGCCGCCTTTTGCAGTGGTGGAACCGAATACGGAGATTACTGTAACATTCGAACCCCGGGATGGTGATGGCTCTTGATCCGGGTCCGTACATAGGTCGATTTTTATAGACATTGGAAAAAGGGCGGCATAGCCGCCCTGTCTTGTGTCATTAGACTAATTAGGGTAATGATTGTAAGGTTTATTATTTGATATCATATTTGGAGGTCATAGTGGAGGCACTGGTGGTATTCGTCGTGCCGGTTGTGCCGGCAGTACCGGATTCATATTGTTCGATCATCCGACGGACCATGTGTCCGCCTACACGTCCGCAGTCAGCGGAGGTCATCGTCGACCAGCCTTGATTGCTCACCTGATTGCTAATACCGAGTTCAGTAGCGACTTCCATCTTCATACGGTCCAGAGCGTTTTCGGCAGCCGGATTAACAGGTTTTCTGCTTCTTGCCAATTTGTCCACCTCCTTTCCTTTGTAATCTTATTATCAGCCTAAACCAAAGGAATTATCCTTGGACATTGATGTTAAATAGTTACAGGCTGCAGTGCGGCATGGCAGGAAGTTGAGAATAAATACCGAAATAGAACAAAAGCAGGATGTTCAGGAATAAAATGTTTTGTATGTAAGGAAGTTGAGAGATATAGGGGCTGATCCAGCGTAGCATAAACGAGAGTGAGGCGACGCAATGTCCGGATTGGAGGAAAAGCGGCGAAAGATTGAAGAGGTTCGGCGGTCTCTCAGTCAGTTGGTAGCGGACAAACAACATGACTTGAGCGACCGGGAAGTGATTCAGCTTAGCTCTGATTTGGACCGTCTCATTGTCGAGTATGAACAAGCCAAAAAGTTTGTTTGGGGAAAATGCGGGATAAAGACCGGCGATAATTTGGAATAAAAAGTTTACGGTCGGAAACAAAACTTTCCAAAATCGGAACAAAAAGTTTCCAAACAGGGGGAATCACTAACCATGATGCCCTCTGTTTTGTTGTTCTATACTTTGGCACATAACTTGCAATCTGAATGATACGAAAAGATTCAGGAAAAAATCAGGAGGGATTCCTATGATCATCGGAGTTGCCAAAGAAATTAAAAACAACGAAAATCGTGTTGCCCTGACTCCTGCTGGTGTGGAGACCTTAAAAAACGCCGGACACACTGTTCTAGTGGAAAAGACTGCCGGGACAGGCAGTGGCTTCAGTGATGATCAGTACCAGAAAGCCGGCGCTGAGCTTTTGGCGGACAAACGGGTTCTGTTTGATCGGGCGGAAATGATTATGAAAGTGAAAGAACCCCTTGCAGCTGAATATGATTTGTTTCATACGGGACAGATTCTGTTCACCTACCTCCATCTGGCGCCCGAACCGGAACTCACCAGGGCTCTTCTGGATAAGAAAGTCATTGGCATTGCTTATGAGACCATTGTCGGACCCAACCACTCCCTGCCCTTATTGCTGCCCATGAGCGAGGTAGCCGGACGCATGTCGGTTCAGGTTGGCGCGCAGTTTCTGGAAAAACCGAAGGGCGGCAAAGGGATTCTGCTGGGGGGTGTACCCGGCGTGCCGGCGGCTCAGGTGGTTATCGTCGGCGGCGGCATCGTCGGCGCCAACGCCGCTAAAATGGCGGTGGGCATGGGGGCTCAGGTAGCCGTCATCGACCGCTCGGAAGAACGGCTGCGCTACCTGGATGATCTTTTCGCCGGACGGGTGGTTACGGTTATGTCCAACAGTTACAACATCGCCGAATGGGTGAAAAAGGCCGACCTTCTGATCGGCGCGGTACTGTTGCCAGGAGCAAGGGCGCCCAAACTGGTAACTGAGGCCATGGTCAAGACCATGGAAGCGGGTTCGGTGATTGTGGATGTAGCGATTGATCAGGGTGGATCAGTGGAAACCATTGACCGGGTGACCACTCATAGCGATCCGACCTATGTAAAACATGGCGTGGTCCATTATGCGGTGGCCAATATGCCGGGAGCCGTGCCTCGCACCTCCACCCTGGCTCTGACCAATGCCACCATGCCTTATGCCCTGCAAATCGCCAATAGAGGCTATAAGCAAGCCGTGCTGGATGATCCCGGCCTGATCCCCGGCGTCAATGTGATTAACGGCAAAGTGACCTATGAAGCAGTGGCCAAAGCCCTTAATCTGACGTATACCCCCCTCAGTCAAGTCTTGTAAGAAAGTAAAAAGCCCGGCGGTCAGGCAGCAGCCTTTTTGCTTCTGGCTGCCGGCTTTTTTGCTTATAGTCCGGGATCACCTTTCCCCTTAGTAGGAAATATTATGCAAGCTGTCGAATCATCTACAATTATAGTGGAAATTTTACAGGAACATTGAATGGGGGAGAATGGCTGTGAGCGATGAAAAAGAATGGGAATTGTTTAAACAGAAGCTATTTGCCAAGTCAAATATTAATTTAAACGACTATAAGGCGGCTCAAATGCAGCGACGGATCAATAACCTGATGATCCGGCACGGCGCATCCAGTTATAGCAGCTTCTTTCAGATGCTGGAGAAGGACTCCAAGATGTACAAGGATTTCATCGACTATCTGACGATTAATGTGACCGAATTTTTCCGCACACCGGAAAAATTTGTGGAACTGGAAGCCAAGGTACTGCCGGACCTATTGCAAAGAAGCTCCAAGCTGAATGTATGGAGCGCCGGCTGCTCCACCGGCGCCGAACCCTATTCGCTGGCCATGATTTTGGCCGGGCTTACCCCTCAAACCCGTCACCGGATCTTGGCCACTGATCTGGATATCGAAATGCTGAACAAGGCCAAAGCCGGCGTATACGGGTCCAACGATATGAAAAATGTTGCACCGGCCATCCTCAGTAAATATTTTAAACATACCGACGATCTGTACTCCCTGAGTGATGAGATCAAATCTCGGGTGGATTTTCAGCGGCACAACCTGCTTTTGGATAAATTTGAAACCGGCTTTGATATTATTCTCTGCCGCAATGTGGTGATCTACTTTACCGAAGAAGCCAAAGAAGGCCTGTATCGCCGCTTCTTTGCCTCGCTGAAGCCAGGCGGTGTACTGTTTGTCGGCGGTACCGAAGCCATCCTGAATTTCCGGGAAATTGGCTTCCAGCATTACTTACCCTTCTTTTATAAAAAACCGTTATAGAGCCTGTTTAAAATAGGCCCCAGCCGGACAGCGTGCGATAGACGCGGAACAGGGCGTTCAAGAGCATGCGTTGATAGGAACGTTCCGTCACTTCGGCTTCGGCGATGACGTCAACCCGCTTTAGTGCCTGGTCCCCGGAATAAAATACGATTTCCCCGAGCTTTTGCCCCGGAAATACCGGGGCTTTTATTTTCTCCGGCAGGTTGACGGTCACTCTGATATTGGGCAGATCATCCGCCTTTACCACCAAGGCGGCGTTTTCGGCAGCTATGGCGTTGACCGCGGGATAGAGGCCGTTCTCCACCGGCAGGGAGGCTATGACCTGCCCCTTGGGCGCGTACTCGGCCAGATTGAAATGGCGAAAGCCGTATTCTAAGATTTTGATGGAATCGGTCCAGCGATTATTATCATGGAGGACAACCGCAATGAGCTTCTGATTGCCCCGGCTGGCGCTGGAAACCAGACATTTGCCGGCCGGGCCGGTTGTGCCGGTTTTGACGCCGTCGGCATCGGGAAACAGCCACAGCAGCCGGTTGGTATTGCGCAGAGTTTTCGCCTGTTCCTTGCCTTTGATATCTTGCCAGTCCACGGATTCTTCCTTGGTGCGGACGATTTCGGCGAAGATCGGATTAGCCAGGGCATAGCGGGTGAGCAGGGCCAGATCATAGGCTGAAGAATAATGGCCGGGTACGGTCAGACCATGGGGATTGATGAAATGAGTATTTTTGGCGCCCAGTTCAGCCGCCTTGCTGTTTAAAAGCGGGGCGAATTCCTCCACCGATCCGGCGATATGCTCGGCGATGGCAACGGCCGCGTCATTGCCGGAGCTCAGCAAGAGACCGGTAAGCATTTCCCGCAGGGACAAAGATTGTCCGGAATAGACCTTCATGGAAGAACCGGGTGTGTGTGCGGCTTTGGGGCTGACCAGGACATCGGCGTCCAGCTGACCCCGTTCTAAGGCCACAATGGCTGTGAGAATTTTGGTGGTACTGGCAGGGGCCCGCCGTTCATGAGCTTTTTTTCCCCACAGCACCTCCCCGGTTTTCGCATCCATCAGGACGGCGGCATCAGCTGCGATCACCGGTCCGGGCGGGGGAGAGGATTGTGCGGCTGCCGGTGGTATCAGCCAGAGACAATAAAGGGACAACACGGATAAAATCAGACTCTGTCTGCGGATCTTCATAGTATTCCTCCTGCTTTACTATAGACTGTCTGATGCGATTACCGGAGAATCGGGTCTAAGCCGGGATGCTTTTGCATATGGTGAACTGACCGGACACGGCAGAATGACAGGAAACGAAAGAAGAGAAACTGGAGGATAACAGTGTGCTATGGCCGCAAAACCTTTCTGATTACCACAATTTTTCTGGTGACTGTTGCGCTGCGCCTGTATTACAGCTTGGCGGATGATCCCCTGGTGGTTCGTCAGATACCGACAAGCCGACGGCTGGTGGCCCTGACCTTTGACGACGGGCCGGAACCGCGCACTACACCTGAGATATTGTCGGTATTGCGGGAAAAAAAGGTCCGCGGTACCTTTTTTGTGCTGGGGACAAATGCGGAAACCCGCTTGGCGATTTTAAGACAGACAGCAGCTGACGGCCATGAAATCGGCAGTCACGCATACAGCCATAAATTCCTGAATACTATGGCTGTTGAAGCATACTCGCTGGAACTGGATAAATCCATCGGGATTATCCGGCAGGTCACTCACGCGCCGGCGGTGTTTCGCCCTCCCGGCGGTGGTTATAACGATCAAATCGTTTTGGCAGCCGGTCTGCGGGGAATGACTACTGTTCTCTGGTCCATTGACTCCGGTGATTGGCGCGGTTTGAGCGCCGACCGGATTGCCAACGGCGTCCTGTGGCGAATCAGACCGGGCAGCATTGTGCTGTTTCATGACGGACAATATCCGATTGCCACTGCCAAAGCACTGCACCGCATCATTGACAAGCTGCGGGCGGCAGACTATGAATTGGTGACGGTCAGCGAATTGCTGCAGTACTATGAAGTCAGGTAGGGTGCGTCTTATGGGCGGGGGTATATTGTTTCAGATACTTCCAGTGAGACTGGATCTGCTGCTCGTACCGGGCCATGGCGGCGGTCCGTTCATTGCGCAGGCCCTGCACTGCGCTGAGAATGTTCTGGTTGAACTGATAGACCTTATGTTCAGGCACGATAACCGGTTTGGCATACTCCGCCAAACGGGTGGCCACTTTGTAATTGGTCCTGCCTTTTTTTAAAATGACTGCCGGCTCCAGCATGTCCGACCCGTCATAACGATGGATCAGACAGTCTGGCTGCAGGCGGTCGATGACATTTTTTGCGTCACCTTCATAGATCATTTGTGTACCGCAGCCCGGGCAAACCGCATTGGCCAGGTCCAGATAAGAATGACAGCTTGAACAGATGACTCCGTCCATGTTAAACACCTCCGCTCTTTATTTTATCCAAATGTTCCATGGCTTATTTCGGATTTTGGGTAGCAGGCAGTGAAGAAATCAAGGATCAAAAGTTGAGAATCGAAAAAAGAAAAGGTTAAAATCAGTGAAAAGGGTTGACAATGATTTTGTCTCTTTGCTATACTCGTATCAATCTTATATCACCCAATTTCAATGACCGGGAAGAGTACACATGATAGGAAGGCTGCAGCGAGCCAATGGCAGTGAAAGATTGGCGCCGAATCAGCGTGTGGAATGGGCCTGGGAGATACAGTCCGAGCCTTTGAGAAGGGGTAGGCGCTGTCGGCTTCTTCCCCCGTTACCGGGAAGCGGGTATCGGATTTCAGTCCCGTACCTGGTATGAGCCGGGCTATTTTTATATAGCCAATCAGGGTGGCACCGCGGGTTATTCCCCCCGTCCCTGTCAGATGATATCATCTGACCGAGACGCGGGGGTTTTTTGTTTTGCGGCCGTTGGGAACGGTTTCCACAGAAAAAGCAGAGGAGGAAAAAGCGATGAATACAGAAGAAAAAACGCAAGTCACTATGGTAGAAGGAACGGGGGGCAAATACCGCTGGATTGCCATGACCGCTCTATTCCTGGCAATAGGCACTATTCTGCGACTGGTCAGCCCCAGCGTAGCCGGGGTCAGTCCGAATTGGACCATTGCCATGTACTGCCTGGTGATGATCCTGGTGCGCCCTGCCATTCCCCAGGCCATAGGCATCGGGCTGGTCGCAGGAGCTATCGGCGTAGTTTCTTCCAAATCCATATTTCCCTATGCCAATCTGCTCAGTGAGGTACTGGGCGCCGTAGTCTGCGCCGCTCTGGTCCGTTCCGGCATCCGGTTCCAGTTGGGTAAGTTCAATCTGCAGCCGGCGGTACTTGGCCTGTTGACTACCCTGGCCAGCGGCATGACTTTCGTAACCGCCACCAAGCTGGCCCTGGAGCTGCCTATGCAGATGTATCTCTATGGCATGATCCCGGTGGTTCTGACTGTAGCGGCGATCAATACCGTCATCACTCAGATGCTCTATTTCCCGGCCCATAAAATCTTTGCGCAAAAGGGAGAAGAATAAAATGAACCCGGTCGTTACTTTCAATGCCTTTTCCTTCTCTTACGGCGGCAAAATTCAGGCGCTAAACAACATATCCCTGACCGTGCCGGCCGGCTCCTTTACGGTGATTACCGGAGACGGCGGCTCGGGCAAGACCACCCTTTGCCTGGCGATTGCCGGTCTGGCCCCTCACTATTTTGGCGGAGCAGTAGGCGGCTCACTGCTGGTTAACGGGGTGAATACCCTGCAGCGGCAGGTGGCGGAACTGGCCGAAACCGTCGGCATTGTGCTGGAGGACTATGAAAGCCAGCTGGTTACCATGACAGTAGAGGAAGAAGTGGCGTTTAGCCTGGAAAACCGCGGAGCGGCGCCGGCTGAAATCAGCCGGCGGGTGCAGGAAGCTTTGGCCATGGTAGGCTTGACGGGGCAGGAAAGAAAAGAAATAGCCGCCTTGTCCGGCGGACAGAGACAGCGGCTGGCCATCGCCGCCGTACTGGCTACCCGGCCTTCCATTCTGGTGCTGGATGAGGCGGCTTCCGCCCTGGACCCGGAAGGCGCGGCCGAACTATATACCTTGCTGTCCGAGTTGAACCGGCAAAATCATTTAACCGTGGTGCTCGTAGAACACGATCTGGCCAAGGTGCTGCCTTACGCCACTCAGTTGGTCCTGCTGCAGGAAGGCAGTATCGCAGCAGCCGGTCCGGCGGCTAAAGTGCTGCGTCATATGGCTTGTCAGGATTCTTACCGGGAGGGACTGCCGGCCCTTTGGACCCTGAAGCTCTATATGGAGCAAACGGCTGGCCAACCCTTCGGCGACTGGCGGCAGGAGGACGAAGCCATTTTTGAGCTGGTCCGTTATATGACCCAGGCAAATGAGGTGTCAAAAAATGCTCGAACTGCGTAATGTCCGCTTTTCCTACAGCCGGGACCAGGCAATCGTAGTAAAAGATGTATCACTGCAGCTGGCCCAGGGTGAATTTGTCGCTGTCGCCGGCCGCAATGGCAGCGGCAAGACGACTCTGACCAAGCTGATGATGTCCCTGTTAAAGCCCACGGCCGGCCAGATCCTGTATGACGGACGGGATACCGTCTCCTGCAGTCCGGCGGATATGGCCCGCTATATCGGCTATGTGTTTCAGAACCCTGACCGGCAGATGTTTCGCGATACCGTAGCGGCGGAAATAGCCTATGGCCCGGAACAGCTGGGTTTCCCGCCGGAAAAGGTGCACCGGGTCGTAGACGAAGCCATGGAAACCGTAGGAATCACCTTTCTGGCCGCCCGCTATCCCCGGACCCTGTCCAAGGGTCTGAAGCAAAAAGTGGCGGTGGCCTCGGCCCTGGCCATGGAGCCGGCCGTGCTGATTCTGGATGAACCTACCAGCGGACAGGATGTCCGGACCCGGGAACTGTTCATGCAGCTGTTGACCCGGCTGCGCCAGGCCGGCAAGACCATTATCCTGGTTACTCATGATATGGACTGTCTGGTGCGCTATGCCCAGCGGGTCATTGTCATGGCTGATGGGGAAAAAGCCTTTGACGGGCCGGTGGCCGAATTCTTCGCCACCTGTCAGCAAGTGGAGAGTCTGGGTCTGCGGGAGCCGGCGGCAGTCAAAATATCCCGTGGCCTCAGCCATCAGGGAATACCGCTGACCACCGACGCCGTTGCCTTAGGCCAGAGGATTCAACAGCGAAAAGGAGGAGAAATCCATGCGTAGAATTGCGCCTTTAACCAAGCTGGCAGCGACCTTCCTGATCACCGTATGGGCCTTTCTTCTGAAATCGCCGTTGGCGCTGGGGGGGCTGACCCTGGTTATGGCCCTCCTGGTTTTATTGGGGGCAGGTTTCGCCAAAGGCGTTAAGACACTGGTGGGCCTGAGCCTGGTGGGAGTCTTCCTGATCGGATTGCAGTACCTGCTGGGAACGGATATGACAGCGGCGGTAGCCGCTGCTTTCCGGATGTTCATCATGTGCTTTGCCTTTATTATTCTCCTGGCCACCACACGCATCCAGGACCTGACCACCGCCCTGGTCAGTCAGTGCCGCATTCCCTATGAGTTTGCCTTCATGTTTACCGCAGCCCTTCGCTTCGTTCCCGACCTCCTGGCCGAAAGCCGGGCCGTACAGGAGGCTCAAGCCTGCCGCGGCTACTCCAGCCGGGGCAGCCTGGTGCACAAATTCATGTCTTATATTACCGTGGTTCAGCCACTGGTGCTGCGTTCCATCAGCCGCTCGGAAACCATGGCCATGTCCCTGGAGCTGAGAGGCTTTGCCGCCGGCAAGCGCAGTTTTATCGCCAACGTGGCCTTGTCTTTTAAAGACTATACCCTGTTAGCCGGTTTTATGGCCGTGACTTTCGGTTTGCTTATGATGCGATTGGGGATTATGCCCTTTTGATTCTGTGTCTGGAGCCCTGAAATTTCCTTTTTAAATTCCTGCTTTTAGCGAATTTTCTCCTTTTCTCGCCACCTGATCCTATAGTAAAATAGACTACAGGACAGGAAAAAGGCCGGCAGGAATACCGGCCAAGGCAAAAGGAGACATCATAGTGCGATCCAAATTTCTTCTGGCTATACTCTGCTGTTTGCTGGCCTTTACTGGCATTTCTTTTGCGGCAAGTGAGGACAAGCCCCTGGCTGCCGGCGACAGGGGCCAGGCAGTGCAGCAGCTGCAGCAGCTCCTGGCCGATACAGGTTTTTATCCCGGCTGGGTAGACGGCGTATTCGGCCCAGCCACCGGCGAAGCCGTGAAAAAAGTGCAAAAAGCCTTTAACCTGCCAGCTACCGGTCAGGCAGACTTAAAGGTGTTGGGAAAACTGAAAGAAGCCTCTGCCAAACCCGATCAATACAAACAAGCATTGACCATGAACGCTTCAGCCTATACCTCCCAGGACCCCAATACGGGGAATTACACTAAACGCGGCCACCGCCTGCGACATGGTCTGGTAGCAGTGGACCCCACAGTGATTCCCCTGGGCACCCGCCTGTACATAGAAGACTATGGCTACGCCGTAGCCGACGACATCGGCAGTTCCATTAAAGGCAACAAAATCGACCTAGCTTTTGAAAACCGGCGTGAGGCTCTGATTTTTGGACGCAGGAACATCAAAGTATACATAATGGAGTGAAAAACCCGACAAAGAAAGCTTATTACCGCTAGATAAATCCTCTCGTTTATGGTATACTATATCTACATTTTGATATGGGGTATTAGCTCAGTGGGAGAGCGCTTGATTCACATTCAAGAGGCCGCTGGTTCGAAACCAGCATGCCCCACCAGGAAATAAAAGGGTTCGCAGAGATGCGAACCCTTTTATTATGGCAAGTTGCGCCTAGCACCTCCAAGACTTGATTTTTTTGATAATATGGACCTAGTAATTACTTCTTCCAAAGAGGGTAAGGCGAAGGACTAACATAAAAAAATGGTATCATTATACCGCTACGGAATGGCTTACAGAATAGATTCAAACCCGGCGGATAGGCGGGTTTTGAAACAATAAGGAGACGGAATGCCCGTCTCCTTATCGGTCAACTGGTAGCTTTAAGCTTAGAACTTGAACGTTACACCTGCACCAAAGCCCTTGCTTTTAGCGTCAAACTCATATCCCGAAATATCTTTAAATTCGAGATCACTGAACTCTTTGTAGCGATAGAATAGATTGATGTCTGTATTGTCAGCTATCTCATAGCCAAGACCAATCTCATAAGAATAGTTATCGTTGCCAACAGCGGCAGTTGCCCATCCAGTAAGTTTGTCGGCAAGATTAGTGGTGCCGGTAACGCCGATTTGAGCAACTGTCGTTGAATCAATATCTAAAGACCCTGCCCCCGGTACGCTTAAATCACCGGACAGACGTTGCACACCCAAAAAGGCATAAAAATTTGAATCTAATTTGCACAACACATTCAGTTCGTGTACCTTGCTGTCGACTGTATCGTTAGGAGTGAGCAAGTAACCATCGCCCGAATCTAAATTTTGATATTTATATTGTAGCGCAACCTTTTCGCTTAAACCTGTCGTAATGCCGAAATCCAAATTTGATTTTTTATCCCAGTCGATAGAACCACCGCTATCCGATGTTTCTAGCTCGGAACGGATTACACCAATGTCGATGGAGGTTTTTTCCTGTTCGAAATCAATTTGCGGAGCAGCAGAGACAATACCACTGGCTAAGATTATGGTCAAGATGGTGCACCATAATATTCTTCTCACTAATAAACACTCCCCTTGTGGTAAAATATTCCAGTTGACGATTCAATTATATTGCTTTCGTGAGCTACATGCAAGGAATGAAGTTGAAAAATTCAATCTATTGACAATATGACCCCATGGCAATCTATTAGAGCGGCAAGACTTCAGAAAATCGGAGCTTTGCCGTTTTCTTGTTTGTATGCTTTGACGGTTACTGCTGCGATATTTAAGAACAAAAAGCCTAGTCTTAATTTATTTATCCAAGGCCGGACTGGGGACTTTTTCGTGGTTGGGACAATGCCCGCTTCATTGTCTTTAGTCTTTTAAGTGAAATAGAGATTTTCGCGGTGTTATGGTATAGTTAAATATTGTAGATATACTTGCGATTGATTTTGTTCATATACAGTTAATGAACTTTTTTAAACAATGGATGAAAAAGCATCTTAAGTGATATATCGATAGTAAACGAAAAAACACGGTCCGATACTCTGGATAAGACCGCATCATTCCAGCTAAATTTAGGCCAATCAGTAATTTGATGGATATAGACATTCGTTCTCCGCAGTTTCAATTTACATTATCCGTATGTTTTGCGGCAATAATTTAGATTATTAACATGGAGGATGCCTATGGAAGAACTATGGGATTTATACGACGGGGATCGCAATAAAATCGGCTTGACGCAAAAACGGGGAGAGCCAATTCCGGAAGGCTATTATCATCTTGTAGTGAGCGCTTGGGTTGTAAATGACCAGGGTCATTATCTCATGTCCCAGCGTCAATCCAATAAACCATATCCCCTGTGCTGGGAATGTACCGGAGGCTCGGTGCTGTTGGGAGAAAGCAGCCTGCAGGGGGCGTTGCGGGAAGTATATGAAGAATTGGGCCTGAATCTTGAAACCACCCCTGCGAAACTGGTTTATCAGATCCGGCGAGAACAAACCCAGGATTTTTACGATGTGTGGTTATTTCATGCCAATCCGTCGATAGAATTCCTTACGTTACAGGACGATGAAGTTGCCGACGCACAGTGGATGGACAAGGAAAAGATATATACGTTGCAGCGTGAGCACAAACTTCATCCTCTAATCGATTATCTTGAGGAGATTTTATGAAGCCATTATAGTATGTAAGACGAAAGGACTTGCCGCCCGGCAGGTCCTTTCGTCTTAATCAGTTGTACGGATTAGGAATCGGGGGGACGGTTCCGTTGAGCCGTCCCGGTTGGCCTTTAAGTCTCCTAAACCGCATGTCGGTGGTTCGAGTCCTCCCGGGGGCACCGATAAGAATATTAGAACGGTTGAGGAGATTTTATTAACACATTTCCGGTTTGATCTTCTTTTTCCTCGGCTTCGGCAGCGGGGTAACAGGTTCTAAAATATTCACGACTTCCGTGGCGAAATCGGCATTATCAATATCCAAGATGTAATGTTCTTTTGCCCCGTCGTAGGGAAACCCTTTCTCGGCGTTTACCATGAGTGCATCAAGGCAAGGCAGTATTTTTACGAAAACCGTATTGTCACAGACAAGCAAAATTGGCTTATCATTTATATAGACCATATATTCGCCGAACATCTTCTTGCAACGGACATATCCGCAGTCTTTAATTTGGTCGCAGACGTACTCTGCAAAATCCATTGTTGTTGCCATCGATTTCACTCCTTACATGTTGCCGGTGTATTCCAATATGCCCGTACCGAGCATAACTGCAGAAATCAAAAACCTATATTCGCCGCATGTCCCGAATTTTCCCGCAATCAGCGCCGATAAAGCTGAATTTCTTGAATCTATTCATAGATAGCAACAGAGATATTCGCTAAACCGCAGTGCATATTATTCAGGATGTGAGTAAAGCTAATTGCAGCGATAAGGTATAGGGGTGATTGGATGAGCAATAGCTTTATTATGTGGTCATTAGCCGTAGCTCCCTGGCTGACTCTTTTCTTCATGAAGAAAGAAGAGGTTAAACGCTGGATGCCGGTTGCCATGTTTGCGGTTGTGCTGGCTACCATGATTGGCGATATTGGAATCCGGCTGGGGGTCTGGGCTACCCGCGAACCGACCTATCCTTTCAGCCAGATGCTACCGCTTTTTTATGGGGTCATGCCTGTATTGACAATATGGACCTTTAAATTCACCCATGGACGTTTCGGGCTATATATGATTACCAATACAATTTTGGATATATTTTTTAATTTCTTTCTCCTGGCTTACTTTTTACCAAGCAGAGGAATCGTTGATTTTAACATGTCTCCTTTTTCAGCATTGCTGGTCACGCTGCTGCATGCAGCTGTAATTTATGGCTATCAAATGTGGCAGGACGATGTATTGCTCAAGACTGAAAGTCGAACCAAATATAACCTTCAACCGGCAGCGACAAAGCCTTTTAGGGACAAATCAAAGAATGATGAAAGAGATTAACTCCATATTTTGCAACAAGACCTGGATTGCATGGTCCAGGTCTTGTTGCTATAACGGATATTTCTTGACAGCGAAAAGGACCTGCCTCGCGGCAAGCCCTTTATCGTAAACCTGATTGTCCGAAATACGTTCTCGTATATGTCCAAACCTGCGCTCTCACAGGTGGGCGCCTTAGCTGCATTTTTGCCATCCGTTCGGTGACGGCCCGACAGCTGTGCAGTGTTTGACTCCCGATTGTCTAATGTAGGTTGGACATATTTGAGTCACGTTTACTCCAGACATTCATTCACTTTGTGTCGACAAAATTTATCTTATCATAAAGACAGCATGGCGGCAATGGCCGTTAACGGCGGCTAACAGATAATAGGCAGCAAGGGGTGCAATGATAGTCGTTTATGCGCGAGTATGCGCTTAGGCATGAGATGATTCACATTCTAAAACTCCTTTTTCTATTTTCCCATAATAATTAATTTTTTTACAAATTATTATAGGAATTTTTGGGATTATTGTCGAAAATTACATTGATAATGAAGATCGGAAGGGGGTTAAAAGCAATGTTGAAAAGAATGAGTCTGCAGGCGAGATTGATTACCTTGTTCCTTTTGTTTGCTTTACTACCGGCTGCTGCGGGAGGAGGCGTCACCTGGTATCTGAATTTCCACTCAACCCGGGAGACGACGATCCATGATAATAAGATTGTGAGCCGCCAGATTGGGGAGCAGATCAGGCAAATGGTGGATAACTCCCGGGGACTGGTGGAGGCGCTGGCAGCGGTTCCGGCGGCGCGGACGCTGGACAGAGCGGCGATTCGGGAGATGATCGTGGCGGCACAGCAGAAAAATCCTCAGTTCGAGCTGATTTTTGCGATGGACGCCACCGGGATGCAGATTGCCAGGACGTCGGGCAACGTGGCCTATCGGGGTGATCGTCCCTATTTTCAGGAGGCTATTCAGGGCAAGGTCTTTTTCACGGATGTATATATTTCAGCGTTTACCAACGCGCCCTGCCTTACGGTGTCGGTACCGATAAAAGATGCGGCGGGAGCGAATGTGGGCGTGTTGGCGGCTGATATTTCCCTGAAGGCGGTTTGGGAGATTGCGGATAAGGTGCGCCTGGGCCAGAGCGGTTATGTGGACGTGGTGGATAACCAAGGGACCCTGATCGCTCATCCGGTGAAGGAACGGGTGCTGAAAAAAGAGACTGTCCCGGTTCCGGCGCATTTGGTGCAAACCGCCGCTAATGAGAATGGTTTTGTTGAAGCAGAATCGAGCCGCGGCGAACAGGCGCTGGTGGTGTATACGCCGGTGGATAAGTACAAGTGGGGCGTCATTGCTTATGAGCCGGTGGACGAGGTTTTCAGCACCCTGTATCAAGTGACTTATAGCGTCGTGGCAGTCACGTTGCTGGCAGTGCTGCTGGCGGTATGGATCGGATTCCTGATGGCGGGGAATATCAGTAAACCGTTGGAGCGGCTGGTGGAGGTGGCCGGCCGTATTGCCCAGGGCGATCTGTCCCAGAGGGCAGATGTCCGCGGTGTGCGAGAAGTTAATGAGCTGGCGGCGGCTTTCCAGACTATGACGGAGTCGTTGCGCAGTATTATTGGCCAGACCATGACGGCGACCCAATCGGTATCGGCCACAGCCGAGGAACTGTCGGCATCGGCGTCGGAGGTGGGCAAGGCCTCTCAGCAGGTGGCTGGGAATATTCAGATGGTAGCGGCAGGCGCGGCGTCACAAGTAGACCTCGCCCACAAGTCAGGGGAACTGATTGCCCAGGCGGTGAGGGCCAGCAATCAGACGGCGACGGCGGCCCATACGGTGGCGGGGGTGTCAGAGCAAAGCGAGCAGGCGGCTAAGAACGGAGCCGTCCATATTTCTCAGGCAACGAATGTCATGAACCGGATCCGGGAAAATGTGGGGCAGGCAGCGGAGAGCATTAATTCCCTGGGGAAAAAATCGCATCAGATCGGCCAGATTATTGATGTTATAACCGGCTTGACCGGCCAGACTAATCTGCTGGCGCTGAATGCGGCCATTGAAGCGGCCCGGGCCGGTGAACAGGGCCGGGGCTTCGCCGTGGTGGCGGTGGAAGTGCGCAAGCTGGCCGAACAATCGGAGGCGGCGGCCAAGGAGATTGCCGCTATCGTAAGCGCCATCCAGAACGAGACCAGCGAAGCGGTGGTGGCCATGGAAAAAGGCAGCCGCGAGGTTGGCGCCGGAGTGGAGGCGGTGGAGGCGTCGGGCGCCGCCTTCCGGGAAATTTACGAAGCAGTGAACCATATGGGGGTTCAGGTGGCGCAAATCGTAGCCCTGACGGAAGATCAGGAGCGGAGCATCCGCGCTATGGAAGATGCGGTGGACGGCATTGTCGACGCGGCCCAGACCAACGCGTCCAGCGCCCAGCATGTGGCTGCCGCCAGTCAGGAACAAAATGCGGCGGTGGAGGAAATCGGAGCCGCCACTGCCGAACTGGCGAGAATGGCTGCCAATCTGCAAAGTACAGTCGTTGATTTCCGGCTGTAAGGAAAGCGGGTCGGCCTGTCACCGAATATAGAATGAATCGGGCAGACCGCGCTGTTGAGACGCAACCTGCAGACCACCCGCAAAAGCAATGCCTGGACGATCTTGTCCGGGCATTGCTTTTTTCGCCTGCCGGCGGTTTCGATTATGCGAATATTTTTATGGGTGGCGGTATCCGAACTTTTTTGTTATTATGTTAGTTGTGTTACAGACTGAAAAGCCGGTTTGAGTATAGTTTATCAAGTATTTTCCGGATAATATCCATACGAACATAAGCCGGGTATTTCAAATATTTATTCGTGCTTCCGTAGCAATCAGGAAGGGGAAGAGAAAAAAGATGCTTACTGTACTGAACTTGGTGCAGCCGGCTACACTGGAAGAGGCTTATCAGGCATTAACATCCAACCGGAGCAATGCTGTCCTGGGCGGCTGCGCCTTTTTGCGGCTATCGCCCCGCAAGATTCCCACCGGTATTGATTTATCCCGATTGGACCTGCAGTATATCAAGGATACGGCTGACAGGATCGAAATCGGTGCCATGACGACTCTGCGGGATCTGGAGGTTCATCCGGCGGCTGCGAACCATTTTAACGGCGCTTTGGTCAAGGCGGTCAGCCAGATCATTGGTGTGCAGTTTCGCAATGTGGCGACAGTGGGGGCCACGGTGTTTTCTAAATATGGCTTCTCGGATTTAATTACAGCGTTGTTGGTTCTAGATACCGAAGTGGAACTGTTTAAGGGTGGACGGATGCCTCTGGCGGCATTTTTGGAACAGCCCCTGCAGCAGGATATTCTGGTGCGTATTTATATTCATAAAAACGGCCGGAAAGCCGCTTATCAAAGTCTCCGCAATTCAGCCTCCGATTACCCGATACTGACGGCTGCCGCCTCGGTGTTAGACAAAGACTGGCGGGTAGTGGTCGGCGCCAGACCCCAGCGGGCGATGGAAGCCGCCGGTGCCGTCGCGATTTTATCACGGGGCGTGAATGAGGACACTATCGCTCAGGCAGCGGAAACAGCAGCGGCTGAGCTGTCCTTCGGGGCCAATCTGCGGGGTACGGCCGAATACCGGCAGGCTATGTGCCGGGTACTGGTAAAACGGGCAATTGAAGAGACAGAGAGATGCGAAGCATCTCGGGACCGCGAAAAATTTAAGGGATTTTTCGGGTTGTCAGGAAGTCAGCAGCAAGTATCTATTCTTCCGAAAAGTCCTGAATTTGAGGAAATAGAGAGATGCGAAGCATCTTGGGACCGCGAAAAATTTAAGGGACTTTTCGGCTTGTCAGGAAGTCAGCGGCAAGTATCTGTTCTTCCGAAAAGTCCTAAATTTTGAGGAGGCGGCAGCATGCAGATAGAAGTTACTGTGAATGGAAAACCGGCTGTCTGGGAGGTGGACAATGATGCGATGCTGGCCGAGACTCTGCGGACTCACGGCTTTTTAAGCGTCCGCAAAGGCTGCGATACGTCCTGTTGCGGCCTTTGCACCGTCTGGCTGGACGGCAAGCCGGTCCTGTCCTGCACCGTGCTTTCCTTTCGAGCCCAGGGACGGCAGATTACCACCATTGAAGGCCTGCAGCCTCAGGCCGAGGAATTTGCCCGCATTCTGGCGGCGGAAGGGGCCGAACAGTGCGGCTACTGCAGTCCCGGTTTCATCATGACCGTACTGGCGCTGAAACAGGAGATCAGCAATCCCAGCGAGGCTGATATCATTCATTATCTCACCGGCAACCTTTGCCGCTGCACCGGTTATCTGGGCCAAATGCGGGCCATAAAGAAATATCTGGGGGTGGCATGAGATGAAATGGGTCGGTAAACCTATCGCCAAAACCGACGCCCTGGCTATTGCCACCGGCCGCCCGGTATATACCGATGACTTAAGCGTCCCCAACACCCTGGTGATCAAACTGCTGCGCAGCCCTCACGCTTTTGCCCGCATTAAAGCCATCGACACAATCGCTGCCGCGAAGCTGGCCGGTGTGGAATGCATCCTTACCTACCGGGATGTGCCGGGGGTCCGCTTTACCCAGGCCGGTCAGTCTTACCCCGAACCTTCGCCGTATGACCGGTTGATACTGGAGGATTTGGTGCGGTATGTTGGCGATGAAGTCGCCATTATTGCCGCCGTGGATGAAAAAACCGCCTTGCGGGCTATGGAATTGATCAAGGTGGAATATGAAGTCCTGGCGCCGGTGCTGGATTTTGAGACAGCCCATGAGCATCCTTCGACAGTCCATCCGGAGTCTGATCTCTATTGCCACTTTGATATCGGCATGGACCAGCTAAACAATATCGTTGCTTCGCAAAATATAGAAAAAGGTGACGTGGAAGCCGAACTGGCCCGATGTGAAGTGGTAGTGGAAGACACCTATTATACCCAGGCCCAGGCCCATGCCATGATGGAAACCTACCGGGCTTTCAGCTATCTGGATCACACCGGCCGGCTGGTGGTGATCACTTCCACCCAGATTCCGTTTCACGTCCGGCGGAAACTCTCCCGGGCCCTGGAGATCCCCGCCGGCAAAATCCGGGTCATCAAGCCCCGGATTGGCGGTGGCTTCGGCGGTAAACAGACGGCTGCTGCCGAGATCTTTCCGGCTATTGTTACCTTAAAAACCGGTAAGCCGGCCAAACTGATCTATGAGCGTCAGGAGACCTTCACCTGTACCAGCAGCCGGCATGCTATGCGGCTGAAGGTCCGGCTGGGAGCTGACCGGCAGGGCTATATCCGGGCGGTGGATATTCAGGGACTGTCCGATACCGGCGCTTATGGCGATCATGCCTCTACTGTGTTCGGGGTGGTGGGAGAGAAGACCCTGCCCCTGTACAACAAAACCAAAGCTGTCCGGTTCACAGGCCGGGTGGTCTATACCAATAAAATGCCGGCCGGCGCTTTACGGGGCTATGGCGCCACCCAGGGAGCCTTTGCCCTGGAATCGGCGGTAAATAAGCTGGCGGCAGAACTGCATATGGACCCGGCCGAACTTCGTCTGAAAAATATCATCCGGGCCGGGGAAACCTGCCTGACCTATGGCGGCAAGCTCCTGGGCAGCTCCAGTCTGGACCGGTGCATTGCCCAAGGCAAGAAACTGATCGGCTGGGACGAAAAGTATCCCCGCCGGGAAATGGGCCAGAGTAAAGTCAGAGGCATCGGCATGGCAGTGACCATGCAAGGGTCAGGCGTTGCCGGGGTGGATACGGCTTCCATTGAAATCCGCCTGAACGATGACGGCAACTATACCCTGCTGACCGGCTCCACCGATATGGGAACCGGCAGTGACACCATTTTAGCCCAGATGGCAGCCGAAGTGCTGGACACATCTCTGGACCGGATTATTGTTCATGCGGCTGACACCGATATATCGCCCTATGATCCGGGGTCCTACGCCTCCAGCACCACCTATGTGACCGGCATGGCGGTGGTCAAAGCCGCCACTGACTTAAAACAGCAGATTATCGCAAAGGCGGCTGCTTTTCTGGAAACCCCGCCGGAAGAAGTGGCATTCGACGGCCAGACCCTCCGCACCCTGGCGGGAGACCGGGAGATCAGCCTGGAAAAACTGGCCGAACTCTTGGTTCTCGGCATCGGCAAATCCCAGCTGACAGCTTATGCCACCCACGGCAGCAATATATCACCGCCGCCTTTTATTGCCGGTTTTGCCGAAGTGGAAGTAGACTGGGAAACCGGCAAGGTGGAGCTGATTGATTATGTGGCAGTGGTGGACTGCGGCACAGTGATGAATGCCAATTTGGCCCGGATTCAGGCGGAAGGCGGCCTGGTCCAGGGTATCGGCATGGCCCTTTATGAAGACGTTCGTTATGACGATAAAGGCAGGATGGCCACCGACTCCTTTATGCAGTATAAGATTCCCTGCCGTCAGGATATCGGGCAAGTCCGGGTGCAGTTTGAAGAAAGCTATGAGCCTACCGGACCCTTTGGGGCCAAATCCCTGGGGGAAGTGGTCATCAATACCCCATCGCCGGCGATTGCCCATGCAGTTTATAACGCAGTAGGGGTAAGTATCACCAGCCTGCCGATTACGCCGGAAAAAGTCTTCCGTGGGCTAGGGAACCGTTGAAAAAGGCTCATCTGCGTGGTTGCTCCTGCGGGCGGGCTTATTCAGAAAGCGTCTCTTTTCGGATTCATAGGCAATAGATTTATATCCCTGATAGTTCCAGCTATCAAATCCCAGCTTGCCGCATAAGATACCTTTAGATTATTTTGCGGAGGCAGGGGGATTATGGAGGATATATTAGTCATTCAGCAGCAGATCGATGCGCTGCACCGCCGGCTGGAACGATTGCTTCAGGAGCGGGACGGGATCTGCGAGGATATGATTTTTGCCGGCAGAGGGGCTACTACCCAGACCAGCGCCGATTTGGAGGAAATCAAGCGGGAAGCGGAAGCCCTGCGGCGGCGCCTGGATGAGCTGACGGAACAAAGGGGCCGGCTGGATCCGGATGTGAGGGAAGCCAGCCGGGAACTGGATGAGCTCCTGAACCGGTACTATTGGCTGTGGCAAAAATGCGCCCAACAGGATCAGCGCCAGTCAGAGGAACCCGATATGTTTTAGAAATGCTAAAAAGGCAGCCATTGGCTGCCCTGCTTGATTTTTGGCCGGTCGTTTCAACGGCCGCCGGTTCCGATTATGAAAGGTTCGGTTGATTTTGTCCGGCCATACTCTCAGGTTTGTCAACGCCGGTCAGCTTTTTATAATCTTCGGCTCTCAGAGCCGACAGGGACATCTCCGGAACTTCGCCGTAAGGCAGAGTGTACAGGAACCCATCGGCGTTGGAACCGGCCTGGGTTGCATAATCTTCTGTTCTTGTTCCTGGGCTGCTGAAATAGTTTTGACTTTGTTGCGTCAGATCCCCGGGGGGCCTTTGTTCGTCCATGAAATGCCGCTTCCTAACAATTTTTCTATTCATAGTGTTTCCGTGACAGCGATGATTATGAATCGGGACGGCAGGGGATCCTATTTTATTATTAACATAGAATCAGTGACTTGGTGGCTAACTGGGACTAATCTACCAACCTGTCAAATCTCTATAAAAATTTCAAAAAAATACTTTACAATTCTCATATTTCAAGGTATATTAAAATAGCCCGATGAAAATAGGTCTAGGTACGCATGTCAGTTCTCCTTCTCAAGCTGTTTTGTAGTTTGGTGAAAGAGTATATGCTAGGATTTTTACTAAACCAGTCAGGGCGCAAAACAATTTGAGGAGGATTCCAAATAATGACTGAAGACAAAACCCTAACTTGCCGCGACTGCGGCGCTGAATTCGTGTTCTCCGCTTCCGAACAAGAATTCTATGCTTCCAAAGGATTCACCAATGAACCGGGCCGTTGCCCTTCCTGCCGTGCAGCCCGCAAACAAAATGCCGGCGGCCGCACTGGTGGCCGTCCCCAGCGCGAAATGCATGAAGCTGTTTGCAGCGCTTGCGGCGTAACCACCCAGGTTCCTTTCCGTCCTACCGGTGACCGTCCGGTTTATTGCCGCGATTGCTTCAGCTCTCAGCGGTAAGATCATCTAAACAGCAAAAGGTCTCTCCTGATTATCAGGGGAGGCCTTGTTTTTTTGCGAAATGACGGCTCACTCCCTTGTGTTCCGTTAAAAAATGAGCTATGATGAAACGACATAAAAAATAGACGGGAGGTAGTCTGTGTAAGTATGGAAAAGCATGCAGCCCTGGCTGTCCGGTTAGGCCGGATGTCTCTAAAGAATCCCCTGATGCCGGCAGCCGGGACCTTTAGTGTGGATACAGCCCGGGAATTTTACGATATCAACAAATTGGGCGCTATTGTGGCCAAAACCATTACACCCTTAGAGCGCAGGGGCAATGAGACGCCCCGTGCGGCTGAAGTGTACGGCGGCATGCTGAACAGCGTCGGACTGCAAAATCCGGGTCTGGAAGCCTTTCTGCGCCTGGAAGCGCCGAAACTGACGGAAGTGGAGCCGCCGGTGATTATCAGCATTGCCGGTCATTCCATAGCGGATTTTGCTCTGATGGCTCAGGCCTTGGACCCGCTGAGACAGATTGCGGCACTTGAAGTCAATGTTTCCTGCCCCAACGTAGCCTGCGGCGGACGGGTTTTCGCGGCGGATCCGGTTCAGGTGGAGGCTGTGGTGGCGGCTATTCGCCGGGTAACTCATAAATACCTGATCATTAAGTTATCCCCCAATGTGGGGGATATCACTGAAATGGCCGCGGCGGCGGAACATGCGGGAGGAGACTGTTTATGCCTGGCCAATACTCTTTTGGGCATGAAAATCGATATCCACAGGCGCCGTCCTGTTCTGGCCAATATTGTGGGCGGCATGTCCGGGCCGGCAGTTAAACCGGTGATTTTGCGCATGGTGTATCAGACCTATTCCCGGGTTAAAATCCCCCTTATTGGAGTGGGGGGGATCGCCACCATGGAAGACGTACTCGAGTACATGATGGCCGGTGCCAGCGCTGTTCAGGTCGGCACCGCCGCCTTTACGGATCCTCTGATCCTTCCCCGGCTGATAGATGAACTGGCGGAATATGCCGACCGTCAGGAAATATGCCTGGCCGATCTCATCGGGGTGGCGCAAGTTTAATACAGGCAATAAGGCTGCAATAACAATAAAAAACGCCGAATCCTGACAGGAACACGGCATTTTTTAGCTGGTTTACTACCTTTTTACTATTCCGGAAATCTTAATCTCCCGGTTTTTGCGCAAATCGATATATTCGTCATCCTCGGTTTTGATCACCGGATAGCGGGATTCATTCTGCTGCAGGTAAACCACTTCGGCTTTGCGGCCGTCGCTGAGGAGAATCCTATGGCTTAACAGATAATCCCGGATACGGCGGGTAAAGGTATCAACAACGGCAATGTCCAGTTTGCCGACCATGTCATGAAGCATGCTTTCGGCCAGATAAAAGGGATTGGGCTGGTCTGTCTGTTGGGATAAGGTATGGAAGGTATCGGCCAAAGTGATAATGCGGGCAAAGGGATGGATTTCGCCGTCCCGAAGTTTGCGGGGAAATCCGCTGCCGTCCATGAACTCATGATGCTGGGCGACGGCAGCCAAAATATCGGCGGAAACGCCTCGCAGCGGGCTGAGAATTTTCATCCCCTCCTCCGGGTGCAGGCGGTAGATCGCTTTTTCCGTATCGGTTTGAAGGTTCAGGCCGCTGATCAGGGATAAGGGCAGGCTTACCTTGCCGATATCGTGCATCAGGGCAGCCAGACACAAATGCTTGATATCCTCCGGTTCCCAGTCCATCCAGCGGGCAATGCTGCCGGCGATAGCGCTCACCGTTACGGCGTGCTGCCCCAGGTAATCTGCTTTCGGCGACTGGCTCTCCAACAGCAGATAACTCATAGTGCCGCCGGTCGTTACCAGTGAATACACTGCATAGGATGCTTCCCGGAAATCCAGAAACAGTACCTTGCGGGTATTTCTATAGGCATCAAACAAGTCGGAGACCGTATCGCTGAGCCGTTTGTATTTAGCGGCAAACGGGGTCGGAGCTGGATCGGGAGTCACAGCCGGTACCTCCACTGCCGCTGCTGTCTCTTGCGAAGCGTCCTGGATCATGACGTTTAGAATATCCCAAGTATTCAGCGAGGTAATCATGGACGGCGTGAGGACAGTGCCGGCGGCTAAGAGAATTCTGCGCCGGCTTGACATGATATGTTCACCCAAAATCATACCTGGTTGTACTTCACTAATGGGGACAGTTTTCACGGCCATTTGCATCTCTCCACTCTTGCGCCATTTTAAACCGGAATTATGCGAATGTATAAAATTAAATTTGCTTTCGGACCTATATTACCATAGTTTTCAGGGAAAAAACTACTATATCAATGCATTAAAATAATAAAAGTAAAAAATATATACCCGGCGGATAAAATTCGCCGGGTATTCGATCCCTATCTTTAGGCGGGCCGAAGGTTACAGGGATTCAAAAATTTGCAGCAGTACTTTCCGGAATGCAGTGATTTCTTCCGGGGAGCAATTTTGCAGCATGGTAGATTGTACCTGAGCGGATATTTCCCTGATCGCGGGTTCCAGAGACCGCCCCTTGGCTGTAAGGGAGATATTATAGCTGCGCCGGTCGGAAGGAACATCACAGCGGACCACCAGCTCATTTTTTTCCATACGGTCGATCAGGCCGGTGAGAGTGGAATTATCCAGATAGATTTTCTTGCTTAATTCCGAGATCAGAATACCGTCGCCTTTATACAAAGTGTATAGAACAGCCAGCTGGCCGGGCGTAATGCCAAGGTCATTTTTCTCCAGCAGCCGCTTGGTGTGTTGATAATGCTTCTGTTCGGCTTTAGAGAGCAGGATGCATAGGTTATCAAAAATTTCTAACATACGGCACCTCATATATATGCAATTAGTTATTTGGCGTACAAATTATCAGAATTAATTATACATTTTGCTGCGACTCCTGTCAAGGTAAATTGGTATTTCCGCCGGTGGGCTTATTCCGCTTCGGCAGCAAGCCATTTTCCCAGTCCGGCGGCAATAGCGCAGGCTGCCTGATGTTGAAAGGATTCCTGCCGCAGCAGCTCCTCTTCGGCGGGATTGCTGATAAACGCCAGCTCTACCAAAACTGCCGGCATCAGCGTATGGAGCAGCACGTATAAGGACTGACCGGTTTTGATACCCCGGTCGGTAAGTTCCAGGGCAGCTGCCAGTTCCGCCTGAATCAGCTTCGCCAGTTGGCGCGATGCTGTACAGCCGGCGCAATGCCAGGTTTCAGTGCCGTGGGCCTGAGAGCTGGCGGCGGCATTGCAGTGAATAGAGACAAAAACGTCGGCAGCCGCGTCGTTGGCCAGCCTGACCCGGTAAGCCAGATCATCGCTCTGGGGATCATCACCGCAGCGGGTCAGCAGGCACTGATATCCCTCAGTTCTGAGAATATCCCGGAGTTTTTGGGCGACAGCCCAGGTTATATCGGATTCCTTGGTTCCGCCGGGGCCGACTGCGCCGGGATCGGGCAGGCCGGAATGGCCGGGGTCAATGCAGATCGTAGCCATTTTTACCTCCTCACGTTTATCCATGAATCGTTTACTACAATATATTCAAAAGAAGCCCGCTGTACTCAATGAAGTAACAGCGGGCCACACATTGCTTGGAGCCTTCTAATTTCCCAGGACATAGACTTTTACCTGTTGTATACCGAATTTGTAGGCTTCCTGCACAGTCTGTTTGGCGATGTCGATTCGGCTGCCTTTAATTGCGCCGCCGGTATCCTCGGCCACTGCATAGGTTCCGCTGCCATCGGCAAATTCGATATATACCCGGGTGCGCAGCGGAATGATCTTCGGGTCTACAGCAATGATTCCCGGGCGAACCTGGGTGCCGATATGGGTCAGGTTGCCCCATTTGCCGTTATCGTGAGGACCCGGCGCATAAGCGGTAGCCTTTACGTTCAGCACTTTCGTATAGTTTGCCGGTGCTGCTGTCGTCACCGGCGGCAACAGGGTCATTGCCAGCATGGCGGCAGCCAGCCAGCTATAAAAATTGAAGATCCTGCTCGTTTTGATCATGAGAAATCACCCTT
This sequence comes from Acetonema longum DSM 6540, assembly GCF_000219125.1. NCBI lineage: Bacteria > Bacillati > Bacillota > Negativicutes > Acetonemataceae > Acetonema > Acetonema longum. The sequence goes on along the minus strand of NZ_AFGF01000081.1, from coordinate 51,858 downwards.
TCTATGGGGTTGCTGCCAAAGTGATTTTCAACAGTCCCCATGCCTCCGGAGTTAGCTGACGGGTTCGGGACAGGGATCCCTACCTGCGCCGGGCGCAGGATTCACCCCAATAAATTGGTTCCTCCGTATTCCTGTGGAAATTCGGCACATTTTAGATGATACAGTAAATCGCTCTGCAAGACAAGGTCCATAATCCGGCAAACGCAAGAGAATTCTCGGCGTTATGTAAACTATGTATGGTGATACAGCCGTATATGTTTTTTTGCTCCTGGTCAGGGTATAGGAAAAAAGGCCTATTTATTTTTGCATAAAGAGTATGATCTGGGAGGAAGTAGGAATTTACCGGCGAATTACCACCATAGAATTATGAGTGGCCATAGCGGGCAAGAGGTGCTAAAATGTTGGCAATAGAACAATTTCAGACAATGCAGAGTGCTTATATGGCCCAATCTTCTTTAGTTGAAAGTCTGATATGCGGAATAGCCCTGACAACCTTGCTGATCATTGTACTGCTGATCCATAGCAAGCGGCGGCAGGCGGTTCAAATCGGTCAGGATTTGACCGATGGCAAAAAAACGGACCAACTCCGGCAGCAGGAAGAGATCAAATTGAGGGGTATCCTTGCGGCGATTCCGGACCAGATTGTCCGGTTTAGCTCTGAGGGAGATTGTTTGGAAGTCATGGCCGCCCCGGCGAAGGAATTACACGGGCTGTCCGTTGAAGAGATCTATCCGCCGGACATTGCTCAGCTCTACCGGCAGGGCATCCAGGCCTTGCGGGACAGTGGTCATCCTCAGATTTTTGAGTACCGGCTGAAGACCGGAGCAACGGTTTCTGACTGCGAGGCCAGACTGGTGGCTTCGGCGGAGGATGAAATCCTGGCCATTGTGAGGGACGTGACGGAACGCAAGAAAATAGAAGATCAGTTTCACTATCTCAGCTTGCATGATTCCCTGACCGGGCTCTATAACCGGGCTTATTTTCAGCAGGAAATGCGGCGGCTGGCCGGTGGCCGGCAGCTGCCGGTGGGAATCGTTGTCTGTGATGTGGACGGGCTCAAATTGATTAACGACACTCTGGGGCATGAACATGGCGATACGTTGATTATTGCGGTAGCCCGCATCTTAACGGAATGCTTTCGCGACAGCGACGTGGTGGCCAGGATTGGCGGCGATGAATTTGCCATTCTGCTGCCCCGGATCAGTTCTTCGGTCCTGGAGAGAATCTGCCGCCGCATACAGGACAGAGAGGCTGTCTACAACAAGCTAAACCCGAGCATTCCGCTGGGACTGTCGGTGGGGTACGCCATCAGTGACGTGGATGCTGTGGATATGAATAACCTGTTCCAGCAAGCCGATAACGCCATGTACCGGCATAAACTGATGGACGGACGGGACACCAGGACCGCTATGGTGAAGGGAATGCTGCAGGCTCTGGAGAGATGCGACTTTTTTGATTATGATCATGCCCATCGCCTGCAATTGTTTATCGGCATGATCGGGGAACGGTTGCAGCTGCGCAAAAGCCAGCGGAGGAATTTAAATCTATTAGCCCAGTTTCATGATATCGGCAAGGTCGGGATTGCGACTGAGATTATTTATAAATCGGCGCCGCTTACGACGGAGGAATTTCAGGAAATATGCCGGCATTGCGAGATCGGTTATCGCATTACCCGGTTTATCCCGGAACTGGCGGGGATCGCCGACTGGGTGCTCAAGCATCACGAATTTTGGAATGGGTCAGGCTATCCTCTCGGTCTGAAGGGAGAGGCAATACCGCTGGAGAGCCGGATTCTGGCTGTGGCTGACGCTTATGAAGTGATGACGGCCGACCGTCCTTACCGCCAGGCTCTGACGAAACAGCAGGCTATAGCCGAATTAAAGGCTCAGGCCGGCATCCAGTTTGATCCCAAATTGGTGGAAGTATTTGTGGCGATGGTTGAGGAGATCGATCCACAAGGAGGCAAATAATGGATATTCGATTATTATATGGCCGGGCCGGGGCAGGCAAAACCTGCGCCTGCCTGGATGAGGTCCGGGAACAGGCGGGCAGGCAGCAATTGGGCAGCCCGCTTATTTTGTTAACCCCCGAACAGGCAACTTTTCAGGCTGAACGGGAGCTGGCCGCCAGCGGCGGCTTTATCGCCGCCCGTGTGCTGGGGTTTCGCCGGCTGGCCCAGATGGTGCTGAGCGAGACCGGCGGCGCCGCCCGGCCTGCCGCCAGCGACCTGGCCAGACGGATGATCGTCCGTAAGATCCTGGCCGAGTATGGCTCCCAGTTAGGCCTGTTAAAACAGGCAGCCAGGCAGAGAACATTTTCCCAGACCCTGCTGACATTATTGGACGAATGCAAGGCCTATGGTCTCAAACCCCAGGATCTGGCCGGGATCAGCGTCGGTCAGGGGGACGGACGGCTGCTGGTCAAGCCGGCTCTGGCGGCCAAACTGGCCGACCTGGCATTGGTCTATGGCGAATATGAGGCACACATGGCTGGTCGCTATACGGATCCGTCGGACTATCTTTCCCTGATGGCCGAACGGATCAGCCGCTCCCACTTGATTCAAAGCGCCAGGATATGGCTGGACGGCTTTGACTGGTTTACGGGAGAGGAGTACCGGGTATTGACGGCCCTGGGGCAAACCGCCGCTCAAATGACCATCACCCTCTGCCTGGATGATCCGGCCAATCCGGAGCACCGCCGGGAAGAGTCTTTATATCACCGCCAGTGGCAGACCTATGAGGCCCTCAAACAGTTCGCCAATCAAAACGGCTGGGATTGGCGGGAAGTCCCGGTAGAGTCTCCCGGCCGCTATCGGGCGCCTCTCCTGGGCCATATCGAGCGGTGCTGGGCGGCTTATCAGACCGCGCCCGGACCGGCGGCCGACGGGAGCCTGATCATTGCCGAAGCCGCCAACTGCCGGGTGGAGGTCGAGGCGATTGCCCGGGATATGATCCGTCTCTGCCGGGAGAAGAAGTACCGCTGGAAAGATATTGCCGTGCTGGTGGCTAATCCGGCTTCTTATATGGAAATTTTGGAGATTACCTTTGCCGATCATGACATTCCCTGTTTTGTGGACAGGCCGCGGCCGGCCGGATATCACCCTCTGGCAGAATTTTTGCGTTCGGCTCTGGACGTTATCCTGGAGCAGTTTGATTATGAGCCGGTTTTCCGGGCACTGAAGACCGGCTTTATTGACCTGCCGGCGGAAGACATTGACCTGCTGGAAAACTATGTTCTGGAGTTCGGCATCCGGGGCAAACACTGGACTGACGAAATGCCCTGGGATTTCGTCAGGCGCTACAGTATGGAAGAAGACGAAGAAATCAAAGAAAAGCAGCAGGACAAGCTGGACCGGATTCAGGCTATACGCCGGGCTTCCGCTGGTCCGCTGGTCGCCTTTGCCCGCTCTCTGCCGCGTCGGGGGACAGCCCGGGAATATACCGGACGAGTGTATGAACTGGCCCTGGAATTAGCCATTCCGGACACTCTGGTCCGGTGGTCGGCTTCAGCCGAACAGGCCGGCCGCTTGGCTCAGGCTGACGAGCATCGCCAGGTATGGAACTCGGTGGTAGAGCTGTTTGACGAAATCGTCGCCAGCTGTGGCGATGATCCTATCAGCCTGCGGGAGTATCGGGACATCCTGAACGAAGGATTGGACGGCCTGACTTTGGGCTTGATTCCGGCCGGACTGGATCATGTGCTGGTTACACCCCTGGAACGGGTTCGCCTGCTGCGGGCCAAGGCGGTGTATCTGCCGGGAGTCAATGACGGTGTCCTGCCGCCCCGGGTCCGGGAGGAAGGGCTGTTGACAGCCGCCGACCGGGAGGAATTGGCAGCCCTGGAGTGGAAGCTGCCGCCGGCCGGCACGTCATCGGCTTTTGCCGCCAATTATCTGATGTATACGGCTATGACCCGGGCCAGTGACATGCTTTGGGTCAGCTATCCCCTGGCCGATGCCGAAGGGACCGGGTTGCAGCCATCGATGGCGGTTCGACGGCTGAAGGAACTGGCGCCGGACTGCGGCGTTGAATCCTTCGGTCTGGAACCGGCAGCCGGCACTGAGAAGGACTATCTGGCTCATCCCCGGCAAAGCGTCTCCTTGCTGACAGCTGCTTTACGCCGCTGTCTTACCTGCGGCCAAACGGATATTGACCCACTGTGGCGGGAGATTTACCGATTCTGTCTGGCGGAGCCTCAATGGAAAACTTATTTGGCCCGCTCCCTGGCCGGCCTGTTTCACGTCAACCAGGTCCGGCCTCTTGCCGTCTATACCGCTGGCCGCCTATATACGAAAGATACGGTTTTGCGCGGGAGCGTGACTGCCTTTGAAACCTATCGGGCCTGTCCCTTTCAGCACTTCGCCCGCTATGGCCTGAATCTGAAAGAACGGCCGGTCTTTCGGCTGGAGGCTCCCGGCATTGGGATGCTGCTTCACGCTGTGATGCGGCGGTTCGACGAGCTGGTGCGGGAAAGGGAGCCGGACCGGCATTGGGGCGACCTTACGGATGAAGCGGTCAGTGCTCTGTGTGAAGTTTGCGTGGATGAACTGGCCCCCAAGCTGCAGCATGAGATTCTGTTCAGTTCAGCCCAGTTCAGGCATTGGGAAAAGCGGCTGCGCCGCACGGTCCGGCGGGTCATTGGCCGATTGGCGGAGTTTGACCGGGTCAGCCGCTTTAAACCCATTGCCCTGGAACAATCCTTCGGTCGTGAGGGCGGGCTGCCGGCGCTGGTATTTGATCTGGACGGCGGGACGAAACTGGAGCTGGCCGGCCAGATCGACCGGATCGACTGCGCCGAGCATGAGGGCCGGAACTATCTCCTGATCATTGACTATAAGTCGGGCCATGCCACCTTACGGTTACCTGAAGTTTATTATGGACTGAGATTGCAATTGTTGACCTATCTCCTGGCCGCCCGGCAGGGGGCCAGGCAGCTGGTAGGGGATGACGCCTTGCCGGCGGGAGTGCTGTACTGCTACTTGATGAATCCTAAATTGTCCAAGGACCAGTATATCCTGCCGGAAAAGATGATTCAGGAGTTGAACGGACAGCTGAAAATGCCGGGCTGGGTCCTGGCTGATCCTCGGATAATCCGGTCCCTTGATCAGGAAATTCAAACCTGGTCCAAATTTACCAAAGTCGGTCTGACCAAAAATGATGAAATCCTCAAGGCTGCTGCCGGCAGCGTCAAATCCATGGAAGAGTTTGAACTTCTGCTGCGGCACGTAGGGGATCAATGCGTACAAACCGCCGGACAGATCCTGGACGGCGATATCGCCATCAGGCCCTATAAAATAGAGCAGCAGACAGCCTGCCGCTACTGCCGTTACCGGCCGGTGTGCCAATTTGACCGGCTGCTGCCGGAAAACCAGTTTCAGCAGCTAGCCAGCCTGGACGACACTGCGATTATGAAGCTGTTGAATGAAAGGAGGAAACCCTGATGGCTTGGTCACCGGAACAAGAACAGGCAATCACGGCCCGGGGGCAAAATATTCTGGTGGCTGCCGCTGCCGGCTCTGGCAAAACCTCGGTGCTGGTGGAACGGATCCTCCGGCGCATCAGCGATCCGGCTGATCCGGCGGATGTGGACAGGCTGCTGGTGGTTACCTTCACCAATGCGGCGGCTGCTGAAATGCGTCAGCGGGTGGCCGGGGCCCTGGCCGATCTGGCACAGAAACAGCCGACCCGCCACCTGCAGCGGCAATTAACCCTGCTGCCATCGGCGTCGATTACTACCCTGCACTCTTTTTGCCAGTCCATTGTCAGGCAGTATTTTTACCTGGTGGACCTGGACCCCGGCTTTAAAATTGGCAATCCCACAGAACTGGAACTCCTGGGCCAGGATACGGCCGAGTCCCTGCTGGTCCGGTTGTATGAGGCCCAGGATCCTGATTTTATGCTGCTGGTGGAACATTACGGTGATATGGACGGAGACGAGGCTCTGGCATCCTATATCCGCCGGCTGTACGACTTCTCCCGCAGCCATCCCTGGCCCCAATACTGGCTGCAGCAGGCCGTGGAACGATTTGACCTGGCGGAGGAGGCCACGCTGGATGAGACTGTCTGGTCCGGTTTAATTCGGGACGGTATTGCTCTTAAGCTGGAGAAGATCCTCTACCGGTTGGAGGCGTTGATCGGCGAAGCTTTGCGAACGGACGGCTTTGAGCCCTATGCCGACGCTTTTCGCCAGGATAAGGCTCTGGTGGAACAATTGCTGCAGGCGGCGCGACAGTCTTGGACGGCGCTGGAAGCCGTCATGCTCACCCTGCAGTTTGCCAAGATCCCCACCCTTGCCAAAACCGCCGATCCGGAGTGGAAAGAATATTTTAAGGATAAACAGCGGGACGGACGAATCAAAAAAACGGTGAATGATCTAAAAGAAAAATATTTTTCCCGCTCCCAGGACCTGCTCCTGGCGGATATGCGCTCGGTCAGGCCGGTAGTGGCGGCCTTGGCGAATGTGGCGCTGGCTTACGGCCGGGAATATAGTCAGGCCAAACAGGATAAAAACCTGGTGGATTTTAATGACTTGGAGCATTATTGCCTGGAAATCCTGCTGGCGTCCGATGCAGCGCCGGGCTGCGCAAAACCTTCAACTGTGGCGGAGGAGCTGGCGGCCAAGTATCTGGAAGTCATGGTGGATGAATATCAGGATACCAACGGCGTTCAGGAGACCATCCTGAGCCTGATTGCCTCCCGTTGTCCGAATCGGTTTATGGTCGGCGATGTGAAGCAGAGCATCTACCGCTTCCGCCTGGCCGAGCCGGGCTTGTTTCTGGCTAAATACCGCAGCTACGGGACGGGACCGGAGGGGGACACCCGCCGCATCGACCTGTCGCAAAACTTTCGCAGCCGGCCGGAAATATTGTCTGCCGTCAATTTTCTCTTCGCTCAGCTGATGACCGAACAGGCGGCTGAAATGGACTATGGTGAGGCTGAGCGGCTTAACCCCGGACCGGACTATCCTGATTGTCCCGGGACCTCTCTGACCGGTGTGGAGCTGCATATTTTTGAACGTCCCCGGACAGGTCCGGCAACGGAGGCCCAGGCAGAGGAGAGAGACGATCCGGACCCGGAAGCGGACCAGGAAGATTCCAATACGCCGACAGCCGGGGAAGCGGCTGAGCCCCTGGCGGGGTTTGAACAGGAAGCCGCTTATATCAGTCAACGCCTTCTGACTCTGATCGAATCCGGCAGCATGATATTTGATAAAGGGCAAAAACAATATCGACAGCTGGAGTGGCGGGACATCGTCATCCTGCTGCGGGCGGTGGAAGGCAAGGCTGCCTATCTGCTGGACACGCTGCGTCAGGCTGGCATTCCGGCCTATGCCGAACTGAAAGCCGGCTACTTCCAGGAGGGCGAAGTCCAGGTCATTATGTCGCTGCTGCAGATACTGGATAACCCCCGGCAGGATATCCAGCTGGCCGCCGTGCTGCGCTCGCCCCTGTTTGGCTTTGCCAGCGAGGACCTGGCGGTCATTCGTTTAGAAGGACAGGGACCAATGGCCGGACGAAATCCGCCTGCCGATCTCTGGGACGACCTGGAGACTGTCTCTGACAATTCGGTTAATCAGTTATTAGCCGCCAAGGTGGCTGCGGCCATCGCCAAAATCAGGGATTGGCGGGAATTAGCCCGGACCCGCAGTGTGCCGGAACTCATCTGGCAGATTTACCGGGAGACCGGCTATTATGATTATGTGGGAGGAATGCCGGGCGGCGTGTTTCGTCAGGCTAATCTGCGGGCCTTGTATGACCGGGCCCGCCAGTACGAGACCACTAATTACCGGGGGCTGTTCCGTTTCCTGCGGTTTATTGACCGGATGCGGCAAAAAGGCTCTGACTTATCCACAGCCAGGGCCCTGGGTGAAAACGAGAATGTGGTCCGGATCATGAGCATTCATAAAAGCAAAGGGCTGGAATTTCCGGTGGTATTCCTGGCTGATCTGGGCAAGGGTATGAATCTAAGCGACACCCGGCAGCCCATTCTCTGCCACCAGGACTTAGGCATCGGTCCCTATGTCACCTTGCCCCAGGAACGCTTCCGCTATCCGACTCTAGCCCGGTACGGCATGATTGAGACCATGATCCGGCAGGCAAAAGCCGAGGAACTGCGGGTGCTTTACGTGGCAATGACCCGGGCCAGGGAAAAACTGATCATGACCGGTTCGGTGGCCAAATTGGCGGAAAAATGTTCGGTCTGGAGCCAGACCCTGGATCGTCCGCTCCTGGCCCTGCCGGATTCTATTATTGCCGGTGCGGCCCATTATCTCGATTGGCTCGGACCGGCAGTCAGCCGCCACCCGGAGGGGCTTCCCTTGAGGAAACTAGCCGGCTTGGCCGATTCTGCCTCTAGCCTGATCAAAGACCCGTCCTGCTGGCAAGTGACGATTCATCCGGCTGCGGTCAAAGGAGACGATGTCCAGCCAGCGGTCGATCTGCCCGTCTTCTGGGAGCAAGTCCGCTGCCTGGAACCGATACCGGCCGGCAGTGAGGAAAGCTGGGTCAGAGATCGTCTGTCCTGGCAGTATCAACAGCAGGCGGCGGCAGGCAAGCCTGCCAAACTGACCGTCACCGAGATTAAACGCCGCTTCGCCCAGCCTGACGACGGGCAGCAGAGATACAGCGCCAAAACCTATGCCAAACCCAGATTCGTCCAGCTAAGCGGCCGGTTCAGCCAGGCCGAGCTGGGGACTATCCTGCACACAGCGGTCCAGCACCTGGATCTGAACCAGGTGGCGACTCTTCCAGCTGTCAGGCGCCAATTGGAACAGATGGTGGAACAGGAGATCCTGCTGTTGGAAGAAGAAGAAACCATATCCCCTCAGTCTATCGTCGATTTTCTGGCCAGTCCCATCGGTCAGCGGCTGCGCCGGGCGAAATGGGTCAGACGGGAGCTGCCCTTCAGCGTGATGACTCCGGCTGGCCGCTTCTACAGCGAACTGGCCGGCAGCTCCGATGAGATCTTTATTCAGGGCGTTGTAGACTGTCTCTTTGCCGAGGAGGATGATACCATGGTGCTGGTGGATTATAAAACCGACGCGATAGAAAATGCCCAAGCCCTCACAGAAAAATATTCAGCTCAAATCACCATTTACGCCGAAGCCCTGGAACAAATCCTCAAGCAGCCGGTGAAGGAGAAATACCTCTACTCCTTCCACTTGCAGCAAGCCATACGGGTGTAACCCAAAAGGTTTATCGGATTTATCTGCAGCCTCGAAACTGGGGCCGTTCAAAAAGGTTCAGATGCTAGGCGCGATGAGGACGGGCGTGAGACTGTACGTTCGGAGGGTACGTCGAACGCCCGCCCGCAGGAGCAACGACGCAGATGAGCCTTTATTCAACGGTCCCCTTAGGACCTTTGGGGGAGGGCGATTTTGGGAGCAGGACTTAGGACTCTTGTAGTAGCAGGTCATAAATCCTAAAAGACCGCTTTTACAGGGGAAAACGATAATCCACCACATTTTGCGGCCTTTGTGGATTCTTGTGCCTGATGATAAGATGGTATCGTATCAAATCAGCGCTTTATTAGGAGTGATGGAATGATTGGTGATACCATCCGCTCGTTGCGTGACGAGCGCGGTATGACGCAGGAAGAGTTGGCTGCGGCTGTAGGGATATCCGCTGTTGCAGTGCAGTATTACGAGTCGAATACATGGCGCCCCGGCATGCCGGTACTGGTAAAAATGGCGAACCATTTTGGCGTCTTGATTACAGATATTGTTAAGCATTGTTCGCTTTACCACGACCCGGAAACCGGCGACTTGGTCCTGCTGGAATCTCTGGGCAACAATAGTGTAAAAGTTTACGGCACGATTAAGCAATCCGGCATCATGCAATAAAAGAATGATTTGGGCGCTCCGGCAACGGAGCGCCCAACGTTTCATTTATGGTATACTTAAGTTATTACCTTTAATCCGGGGAGGGTCCTTATTGCAGTGGTTCAGTGGTCAGCAATGCCTGAAAGTGATGATGACGGCGGCCGCCTTATTGTTATTGCCGCCGGTCTATTCGTTAGCGGCAGGGTCCCAGCAGGACCTGGTCAAGATACAGAATATTGATCCTGCGATCTATATTGATATGCGTTATGCCGGAATCCACAATTTTACCGGCAGACAGGTTTATACCGCGAACGTTTGTGTCCTGCGCCGGGGGACAGCCGAAAAGCTGGCCCGGGCCAATGCCGAATTTGCCAAACGGGGGTTCCGGCTTAAGATATGGGATGCATACCGCCCTTTATCCGTACAAAAAATTTTTTGGAAGCTGGTGCCGGATCGGCGTTATGTGGCCAATCCTCAGGGAAATGCTTCCCGGCATAACCGGGGAACCGCCGTGGATGTGACACTGGTTGATGAGCAAGGCCGTGAACTGATCATGCCTTCGGAGTTTGACGACTTTTCCTACCGGGCCCAGCGCGACTATCCCGGTATTTCTCCTTTTGCCCAGAGCAACGCAGCCTATTTGGCCGAAGTTATGGAACAAGCCGGCTTTCGCTCTCTGGGCAGCGAATGGTGGCATTTTGACGATGCTGACTGGACAATGTACCCGGTGGAGGATATTCCGCTGGAGAATTTTTTATGATCATCCCTGATCAATCTAATCATCTCAGCCTCGTTGAGATGATTATTTTTTTTTGGAAATTTTCCTATAAACATGGTAAAAAGCAGTAAAAAATAAGGGAATCTGGCAATTGACGTCGAATAGACAGGTGAGAATGGATTGGCACGGATCTTTAATATATATTATAAATGGAGTGTTACCATGATGACAGGAAAACGATGCGGTCAGCGTATGCTGCTATGTTTCATCGGAGTTTATGTCTTGTTATTGCTTTGCAGCCAGTTTTCACCCGCCATGGCCGCCGGCGGCGAAAATCCGGAGATAGCCGATGAGCAGGAGGAACGTTACCGGTTGGCAGTGGAGGCAATCAGACTTGGCAGGGCCGGCATCAGTCCCCTGGACCCGATTGCGCGCCGGGAAGAACTCCTGAATAACGAGATCAACCTGCTGCGGGATGACATTACCAGCCTGGAATTTACGGCTCGCCTGTTAATCCTGGGAGAAGTGCTGCTATTGATACTGTTTGGCTTGCTGCTGCATTCATTTTTGCGATTGCGTCAAAAACAGCAGGAGACCGAGGAAAGTATATTTGCCCAGCGGGAGGCGATGCGCTGGGCTGCGTGGCAGGATGCTGCGAGCGGCATACAACCAGGGACAGGGCTGGCAGAAGGCCCAAAATCAGAAGAGCCGTCACCCTTAGAGACGCCTGAGAGGGCTGCCGGAACAACCGGCAGCCCCCAGACCGGATGACAGGCGAGGTTTCTGAACCTGATGCAAAGCAGGTAGAAGTTTCTACCCCTGCTATTTAAATTGACGCCAAAAGATATTGAATCGTTTAATGCTGATTTCAAAGTGCCCCCGGGTGGAGAATACCCGCCGCAGCATAGGCTGGCAGGGTTTTCCGGCGCCGCCTTTTTGACTCATATTCATATCGTGCAGGACCTGCAGGATTTGGAAAGCCATTTCGCTTAAACCGATCACGTCCTTGGATTTATGGATGACTTCTCCCAGATTTACCTGGCAGGTTGCCCATAGACCAACCTGTTTTACCGCCTGAGCCAGCATGGCGATTTCAATGCCATAGTTGGTGGGCAGGTACATTTTTTCCAGCAGGTGGCGATAAATAGCCACCGTACCGGCAAGAGGCTGAATGTAGCCTGACAGTTCCGGCAGGTACAGATTGATATAAGGGCGGGCGAAGATTTCTGTCACCCTGCCGCCTCCCAGTTCAATTCCGCTGGATTCCACCCTGACAGGCCGGGCAAAATAACCCTTGACAAACTCAATCTGCGGATAGGTCAGAATCGGCCCCAGCAGACCGTAAAAAAAGCTGGGGACGATGTTTTCGATATCGGTATCCACCCAGGCCAGGATATCGGCGTCAGTCACAAAGGCGCTCTTAAACATGGCTTCTCCTTTGCCGCGATAGGTCCCCAGATCGGAGCAGATCTGGGAATGACTGTAGACCGGGATACCGTAGGATTTGCCGATGGCTGCGGTATCATCAGTTGAATCCGAGTCGATGAGGATGACTTCATCAATGATGCCGCTGGACTTTACTTCCAAAGCGGTTTCGATGACCTTGCCCACAGTCTTCTCTTCATTGAGAGCCGGCAGGATGACCGATACTTTTTTTCCCAGCTTGCGTTTATAATTCCGCAATGCTGAAGGAAACGAGAAATCATGGGCATCATAGGTGCGTTCCCTGACCCATTTAAAAATCGGGTCACCGGCGTCAAACTCCTCATCGTCGGTTGCCGCAGAGCGCACAATAGTAACGCTGCCGGGATAGATATCCTTGATCCGCCGGTAAAAAGGCAGAACCTCCGACTTGGCTAAAGGAGCGCCAAATAGCAGCATGTCATACTCGCCGGCGATGGATTCAATCAGATCATAAATAGACTGGTCGTGGCGCCAGAAAATATTTACCTGGTCAAATAACCGATTGGCTTCCGGGACAATTGTGCCGACAAAGATGTCTTCCAATTGCGGGATCTTCTCTTCAATGTGGAAGATTTTTAATGCGGCAACATCCGAACGGGCCAGGACGTCCAGAACAGCCTTGGCGTTCATGCCGCCGCGCAGGATGGCCGCCTTGGATCCGGGCCGCCAGCCGTCGGTCATTACTAAAATGTCATGGGGCGCCGATTCAAATGCTGACAAATCATCGAAGGAAGTGACTGTAACCGGTGCAGAGATTGAACTTTGCAGCGGCCAGTTTAGCTGATCCATAGTATCACCGCCTTTCTGACTGAAATTGGGAAGCTTGCAATACGATCTTTTCGCAATGTTGCAGCGTGTATCAAGAAGAAGGCCTAAGAATAGCGTATTTATATATTATGTATTCCATGCCGCATATCCTGCCGATAACTGCTTATAAAATAAGATTTACCCAAATAATCCAATTTATGTATATCTATAATGGACTTTGTCGCAGCGGAGCAGATAAAGGCAAATACTGTTCTGAAATACTGTCGCCACTAATAAGATTTAACAGATTCCACTTTGACTGTCAAAGAGGTGGCGTGGATGCACGAGCAGGCAGTGGTGAATCTGTTGCAGGAAAAGGCTGTTTTCGTGGGAACGGTGGAGGGAGTCCGGCCCAGGGTCAGACCTATGCTGGGCTTTATTGGCCCGAACGGCGGCTTATGGCTGTTGTCTCTTGTCTTGAAGGAACGGGTTACCTTGACAAACAATGACCAGGCCCAGTTGTGCGCTATGGGAGACGAAGGGGATTTATTGCAGATCAACGGTTTTCTGGAACCGATGCCATTTTCTTCCGGGTCAATGTCTCAATGGACGGAAGCAGAGTCGACGCTCCCGAAACATGCCATGGATGCAGATCTGTCGGCGACACTGTATCGCTTACGGGTCCATTCCGTATATTATACCGTCAGGGACGGGAAGACTTTTTACCAGCAGGATGAGGCGGGAAAGATTGAAACCATGGACGGCATCAGACTGATCCCGGGCGCCCCTTTCCGGTTAAAGCAGGAATGACAAGAAAAAAATCTGCTTTTGGCAGAGTTTTTTTCTGTCTGGACAAGAAAGAATCTGCTTTGCTGACTAATTTGTCTAAGTGAATAAAAAAAGACCCGGTCAGAACATTTCTGACTGGGTCTTTCTCTAATAGATTTAGTGCTTGATAACAACGTTGCACTTCAGCAAAAAACCGGTGGGGCCGTTGGCGTTGAGAATCCTGTCGCCGTCAGCGGCGCTGATGACGATGTTGCGGTTGCGGTCCCGGAGCTTGATGGCCTTGACCTCAATATAGTCGGCGCCGGCCCGGGACTGGCCCATGCCGATCAGTTCAATGGCGCCGGGAGAAGCGGCATAATCCACCAGGCCGTTTTGCACCACATAATTTTGGTCTACATACATGTTACCGTAGATGACCTTGCCGGTTTCGTCATAAATCATGGGCGTCATGGTCCGTTCCAGGCCCAGTCTTCTGGCGTCAATTACCAGGCCTGTGTATTGACGAACGGCCGGCTGAGTCGGTTGATATCCCTGATGCGGCTGATTGGGTTGCTGCTGCGGATAGGGTTGAACTGCCGGAGGGAAAGGCCGCTGGGGCTGTCTTTGACCGGAAATGGCGTTGGCCAGACTGTTCTGACCATACATTCTGACGGAGATGACAACTTGATAGGAACCATCCGGCATTTGCTGTTCATTGACAATTTTGTAGCCCTTGAGCATGCCGGACATCCTGGTATTGATAACGTCGCTGGAGACAGCCAGGTTCTCCACCGTCGTTTCCGAGTCCACCTGCACTCCCTGGACGGATTCCAGCAGATTTCTCTGAGCGTCGGCGATGGCAGCACGGCGAGCCATGTTCCGGGCCTGAGCCGAACTGAAAGCGTTGGCCGGAGGAACGCCGAACCCTATTGCTTCCACCGAATCGGTTTCCCAGTTGACAAGGCCGTTGCCGTCAGCCACAGGCTGGCTGGCATAGGGATCATTGTTGTTGTACAGGAACTGAGCGTTATTGGCGTAGGTTACCAGAGGAAGAACCAGAAGCAACAAACTGAGTACCAGACATATCCATGCTTTTCGGGACATGATTTCTTACCTCCCTGATTTATTTACGATACGAAAATCTATAGAAAGACTGAGACGGCAGGCTATAATTTGCTGACCGGCTGCAGCGGTTTAATATCTTCCCACTTTCCTGAGACAACTTGTCCGGTCGAATGTTGATTTTGTACCTGAAAGATTTTAATGACGGCCAGACTTTTTGTCTTTTTGCCCAGTCCCTGCCGGTTGACAGGGTGAACCACCACGGTGCCTTCCTGATAAATCAAGTATTGCTGCCCCACACTGGCGCCCTGTTCGGACCCCAGGTCAATCACAACACTGTTGTCCTCAGGATGTACCTCAATGACCAAGCCGGAGAGAGGATTCAAGGCCTGGATTTTGTCCGTCAGTTGGGCGAGTGCCTGTTGCAGGGCTTCCTGATAGCCGGACTGAGGATCAGCCAATTTCCAACTGTCGGTGTCGGCCAGAAAGGTTTTCCTGGTTTCACCCACCGCGGTCTGGGCAAAGATGATTTCGCCGCTTCTTGCATTGATCAGCCGCATGGCCAAGACCACTTTGACACGCTTTTGCCGAAATCCGTCCAGTTCCACATCCTGACTCTCTGCCCGGATGATTTTACCGGTGACCAGATAGTCCAATCCATGTATCTGCTTTACATCCTGCGTCATGCTGCCTTCAAAAAAGCCGCTGACAGAGATGTTTTGCTCGGCCAGTATGGCGGCTGTCCGTTCAGGACCGATCACCTGATAGGACCGGTTGGTAATCAGGGATTCGGTCAGGAGGCCGGTGATTCGTTTCGTCAGGCCGGTGTTTTGGACCTGAGGCGCCGCTTCAAACTCCAGTATGCCAATGGGCTTTTGGTCGGCGGCCTGGGCAACCGGGACAGATATAGATATGAATAAAATTGCGATAAAGAATAAGATAAATAGAGCAGCGCGGGCGCGGCGTCGATCCATGGTCGTTCCTCCGTAAATTACTGTCTGCTGGTAAATACTATTTCGCTGTCGCCTACTATTTTCCTGCCAAAAGACCGGATTTGGGACGGCGGATGACAAAAGACCGCATTTTCTGCCAGCGGAAAAAATAAAAAGTGAAGGGAAGAATGCATCATCCCCAAGCTGGGAACGATGCATTCTAAGCTGTAGGATCAAAACATTTCAACCTGAATGAGGCTATTGGCGATTTCCAGAATAATCAAGGTAACGCTGCTGCATTGTTCCAGGCGGTCAGCCAGTCTCTGGGACGTACCGATAAAGTTCACGTCAAATTCAGCCGCTCCGTTGGCATAGCTGCGCAGATATACCGCTTTTACGCCGGGGACATCCTTGAGTTCTTTCTGCAGGGCATTCACCTGGCTGAAGGCGGTCACCTGCTGGGCGACGATCTTGAAGGTTTTTTCGGTATCACTGGCGTAGTCCAGAAACTGCTTGGCGATATCCTCAGCCAGTGTTTCACCAGCTTTGGTCAGGGCTTTTTGCCCCGCCACTTCCTGGCTGATATCCGCACCGCCGGACTCGAATCTGCCGGCTGCAATGATTTCGCCGGTGTCCGTCTTTAAAAGCTTCGCCTCAATGCTGGCCCGGGCTGAGTACATACCGGCGCCTGCTATGACTTCACCGGCCGAACTGTCCAGGGCGCTGCCCAGGATTACATAATCCAGCTGATAGGAAGCGGCAATGGTTTGGGCGGTAGAATCGTCCTCTTCCATGGAACTGATAAAGGCATCGGAGTAGAGGTTTTTTGCCTGTTGGGGATCAATTACCCGCTTGAAGCCCAGCTCCCGCAGTTTGCGGATGACGGAAATCTGGCCGGCCTGATTGGGTGTTTGATCGCTGTTGACGATGATGACGCCGATGCGGGGGTCTTGCAGTCCGGCTTCAATCAGCTTGAGCCTTTGCAAGGAGGTCATAAGGGCTGCATTGGGCTGGGTATTGACCTTGATCCGGACTGTGAGGACTACCTGGTCGCCTTGTTTTCCTTCCCGCAGGATTCGGTAATCCTGAACGAATCCTTGGGCTTTGGTGTAAATCTCGTCAGTGACGATACTGGCGTTTTCCACCAGGGTTTGAGCCTCCACAAAGGATCCCACAGCCTTTTCCACCGCATTGCGCATGGCGTCCCGCAGAGCGTCATCCTTCGATGGGCCGTAGCCCTTGACTACGATTTCCCTGGCCGGCGTCGCATCGTTCGGATGGGCCAGCGCCGGCGCACCGCTGAGCAGCAGAGTGGAGATAAACGCCATCAGAAGAATCAGGGATCGTTTCATGAGGTCTCCCTTCTTTCGTGAAACTCACCGGTTTTGAGTATCGGCAGATCACAGCAAGCGGGCTTTGTCTCCCAGCATGACTTTGCCGCTGCCTTCCAACTTGCAGACCGACATTAGGCTATCCACACTGACGACTTTGACGGTGGCGATATCGATCCGGGTCATGCCGATAATCTGGCCCCTGGCATTGATGATGGGTTTGCCTTCCCGGTAGATTTGGAAGCGGTTGCCGGCTTCCACACCCTGTTCGGCCCCCAGGTCTAAGTAGATGGTTTTGCGGTCAACTTCTACGATGGCTCCTTCCAGAGGATTTAACGCGTTGATTTTGCCGGCGATTTCTTTAATTGCCAAAATGGCCGCCTGGTCGTACACCTCAACAGTTACTTTCGTTTTGGAACCGGTGGCGAACCCTCTGCCTCCGACTGCGCCGGCCAGGCCGCCGCCGCTCTTTTTAACCTCACCGGTGGCGGTATGGGACATGACCACGGCGCCGGTAGTGGCATCGATCATTCTTACCGCTACCACCACTCTGACTGTCAGATGTTCATTAGCCACGGCCCATGGACCAATAGCGGCTCCGCCGCCTGTCTTCTCAGCGCCGGCGGATACGATTTTACCGTATACGATATAGTCCAGTCCAACGACCTTGCCGATTCGGGCAGCGGTAGCGTCATCCACCACACCGCTGGCGCCAAGGCGCTGCTCTGAAAGAACTTCGGCTAATTGCTGCCGTTCGAAGACCATATAGTTTTTGTTTTTCACCAGTTCGTTGGTCAGCATATCGGCTGCCCCCGCACCAACGTCGTATTCATAATCCCAGGAAGATGCGACCGAAGTGCCGTCAAACTTGGTGATCCCGATTTTCTTTTGGGCAGCTTCACCGGTTGCCGTGAAAGAGCCAGGCAGAAAAATCAGGGTAAAAGCAAGGGTAACCACAAGGAGCAGATTCTTTTTTCCATTCATGAGCGGATCTCCTTTCATAATCATAGGGGCAATTTTGTAAAGGCATTGCGGAAAATTATATCGTTAGATTCTGTTAAATCTGGTCCAAATCCTTCCTGGATTTTCTATTTGATCAAAATTGTAATAAATTGGCACGCTGCTCGGTTTCCCCTTCCGGTATAGCCGTATTTTACTTCCATCTATGTATCGTTATTGCTGCCTTTTACAATGCCGGTCTGAATTTCCATGAGAACTGAAAAGAAAAAAGGCTTGCCAAAATGCAAACCTCATAAGAACGGGCAGACTGCTGATCTCTTACAATGATCTGCTTAGAACATATCCTTGCGCCACAGGGCGAACGCCGCCACGCTGGCGCCGGTTACCGAAAGGACCAGGATATAGCCGAATCCGAAAGACTGTTCCAGTCCGAAGGGAAGCGGCACATTCATGCCGAAAAAACTGGCGACCATGGTAGGGATTGAGAGGATGATGGTCATAGACGCCAGGAATTTCATAACCATGTTCAAGTTATTCGAGATAACCGAAGCAAAGGTATCCATCATGCCGTTTAAAATGTGATTGTACATTTCCACCATTTCAATGGCCTGCTTGTTTTCGATGATAACGTCTTCCAGGAGGTCTTCGTCTTCTTCATAGACTTTGATCAGGTGCTGCAGCTGATTGTTGAGCCGCAGACGCAGCAGTTTTTCCAGTACAATGCCATTGGATCGCAGGGATGCCGAAAAGAAAGTATAGCCTTTCTGCAGTTCCATCAGCTGGAATAATTCCCGGTTTTGCATAGATTTGCGCAGCTGGCGTTCGATTTCGTCAGTACGTTTGTTGATTTGTTTCAGGTAGGTCAGATAATAGGTTGCCGATTTGTAAAGAAGCTGAAACAAAAAACGGGTGCGCTTAAAAGTGCTGAAATATTTGGCGTTGGTCGGGCAAAAATCCGACAAGACCCGGTTATTCTCCAGACAAACGGTGACAATATAATCCGGTGTCAGGATGATGGAAAGCGGCAAGGTATCATAGCTGTCCACGCCGCGCATCACTGGAATGTTGGTAATGACCAGCAGACAGTTTTCTTCGATCTCGGTGCGGGAACGTTCCTCTTCGTCCAACGCCGCCCGCAAGAAGTCCAAAGGTGCGCCGGTAATGACGGCAGCGGCATTGAGTTCCTCTATTTTTGGATTGATCAGATTCAGCCAGGCGCCTTTTTCCGGGACGCTCAGCGGTAATTCACGCAGCGCTTCATAGCTGCTTTTAAATAGTTGCAGCATGGTGCGGTCCTCCTTTTTAGGGGAATACACCATTTTTTTTGCCACAGAGAGAGCGCGCGGGGTTCCGTCAAGGCATAAAAAGGAACAAGAACTTATTGCACAGGCCTCTGTCTATTCTGAGCAAGAAAAATGGAGTATTCCATTTGAAATTGTATGAATTTTGACGATAATGTGGACTAGGTCGGTCTGCATCCATTTTTCTCACCTCTTTGCCTAATTATTACGGCTTGCATTTGTGCCGCAATTAAAATATACTTCTTCTATTCGGCGAAGTCAAGAGAGGAAATAAACCAATGGCCCCAGTGCGGTGGCCTGACTCTGGATTCACCCGCTGATTTCGGAAAATAATTATTTGACATTCGATTGTTGAATTTGATATAATATTTTATGTGTCGGACACGGAGGGGTGTCCGAGCGGTTTATGGAGCTGGTCTTGAAAACCAGTGATCCCGCAAGGGACCGTGGGTTCGAATCCCACCCCCTCCGCCACGTTTAATCATTGGCAATTTAAGATACACAGCATTCATCTACGGAGTGGTACTCAAGCGGCTGAAGAGGACGGTTTGCTAAATCGTTAGGGGGTGCAAGCCCCGCCAGGGTTCAAATCCCTGCCACTCCGCCACACATTAAGAAAGCACGGCCTATTCCCTTGCGGGAATAGGCCGTTTTGTATTGAAGGGAGCCAGCTTCCGGCAACCGCCAGGTCACTTGGGGCATGGAAGCCGTAGCCTATCTTGCGTAGGGGCCGTATATCGACTATTACAGTAAATCCATTTTAGCCAGTTTACCGGCCATTTTTTGCGAACCCAGAATCCAGAGCAAGTCGTTTTCCTGGAGGCGCATATTGATATTGGGGAAAATAATGGGGTAAAGGTCTCTTTCCAGGCCGAGGAGGAGACTGCCCCATTCGCTTTTTATTTTGGAATCTTTGATGCGGACGCCTGCCAGTGCGGAGCCTTTTTCCACCGTTATGGCGAAAGAAAGCAGTTGGTCAGCTTCGGCGTAGTGTTCCTGATGGTTGATAAAATCGTGCAGGGTGGCAAATTCGCCGGCAGCTTTTTTTGTCAAATCAAAATCAGAAACAACATCCGTATTGTTTAATCCGTCAAGGGTTCCGGCAATGAAAATAATGTCCCCTGGCAAGAGCTTTTCGGTTCCGGCGGGAATATTAATATGCTTATCGTTGCGGATGATTTTGATGATTTTCATGTCGAAACGCTTGGTGATTGACAGATCAAGCAAACGCTTATTTATGACGGAAGATTCGCGATTCAAGGTAACGCTGCTTACATAGATCCGTTCATCCAGCCAGTTGTGCTCCAGACCGGCGTCTTTTCTTTCGTTCAGTTTCCTTTCGTTGAAATTCGTAAGAAATCTTGCTTCAATTTGCAAATAAGGGGTAATCAGCCATTCGGAACGGGCGATAAAAAAGATCATAGCCGCTGCAGCCAGCAAAATGTAGAAGGCGGCGAAATGGAATAGGATGCGAATTGGCAGCGCCACAAGGAAAACCATGATGGCAAACCGCAGGCTAAGCAATACGAGCAAGGGCAGCCGGTTGGTTCTGTTTTTAAACCAAAGGGGAATAAAGAATTCATTCTTTTGAAATAAGCCCTGTCGCAGAAATGGCGCCATCACAATCAGAATGGCCAGCACGGTGAGAATGGCGGCAATGGTCGAATCCATATAAGCGTTCAGGAAAGGCCGGACAAACGAAGTTCCGCCCAGAATAATTCCCAGCATGATGACGGCATAAAGCGTCAGACGGGAAAAAAATTTTTTGACAAAAGCGTTCCAATCGCTGTCCTTTTCCGCTTCGGACCGGTCTTCTGAAGTATGGCGGTTGAGGTAATCCGAGAATTTGGCCGGCAGGTGCTTATTAACAAAGGCATAGGCCCCTTCCGCCGACCGGATGACGAACGGCGTGGTAAAGGTGGTAATGACGGAAACCGAAACCACAATCGGGTAGATATACTCGCTGATCACCCCCAGGGATATGCCCAGGGAAGCGATGATAAAGGAGAACTCCCCGATTTGAGCCAGGGAGAAGCCGCAAAGGATCGATGTTTGTAAAGGCTGTCCGGAACCCAGAACCCCCAGGGTGGAAAAAATCGCTTTGCCGACAATCGTAGTGATGGTAATGATCACAATCGGACCGGCGTATTCCATGATCAGGGCCGGATTGACCATCATCCCCACCGAGATGAAAAAAACGGCCCCGAACAGGTCTTTGACGGGCTTGCTGACATGCTCAATCTCCTCCATGTGAATGGTCCCCGCCAGCAGGGACCCTGCCAGGAACGCGCCCAAAGCGGAGGAGAATCCCAGATGAGTGGCCAGCAGAACCATGCCGAAGCATAGGCCCAAAGAAACAACCAGCAGGGTCTCATCATTCATCAGGTTTTGGGTTTTCTGCAGCAGCGTCGGCAGCCAATAGATGCCCAGAAGCAGCCAGAGGGCCAGGTAAAAGACCATTTTGACCAGGCTGGCGGCCAGCTCACCGCCGGAAATTCCCTGACTGACGGCAATTGTCGACAGTATGACCATCATAAAAATACCGGCAATATCCTCAATGACCAGGGTGCCGAAGACCAGCTCGGTAAATTTTTTCCCCTTCATGTTAAAATCTTCGAATGCCTTGATGATAATGGTTGTGGAGGACATGGACAGCATGCCGCCGAGAAAAATACTGTCCATTTTGTTCCAGCCCATGAGCTGACCACAGCCGTAGCCCACCGCAAGCATAGAGACCACTTCGGTAATCGCTGTGATGATGGCCGTGCCGCCAACCGAGGCCAGCTTATGCAGATTAAACTCCAGACCCAGGGAAAACATAAGGATAATGATGCCGATTTCGCTCCAGGTGTGGATGTTCACCGTATCGGTTACGGCGGGAAACCAGCCGGAATAAGGGCCGACGATGAAGCCGGCAATGATATAGCCTAAAACCAGAGGCTGACGGAGTTTTTTGAACAGAAGCGTCATGGCTCCTGCGACCAAAAGCATTAATGCCAGATCAGAGATTAGTGCAGGTACATGCAATTACGAGAACCCCTTTACTTGTAATATATCGGTAAACAGCAATGAGAAGTTGCACTGGGCTTGCCCGGAATGATGAGTATATCAGTTTGCTGGATAAAGTGTTTCCCAATCTTTTTGAAAGTAACCCGATGAAGCATCGGTAAAAATGGGCTGTACATAAAAAAAGAGGATTTTGGATAAAAAGCAATAACATAGAAGATAAAAGATCAGAAAACAGTGAAGAAAGAGGGAGTAGCGATGGACCAAGCGGCAAAGCTGCAGGCGATGCTGGCCGGCAGCGATAATATTGTATTTTTCGGCGGCGCCGGCGTATCGACGGAAAGCGGCATTCCCGACTTTCGCAGCGTTGACGGCTTGTACAGCCAACAATATGCCTATCCGCCGGAAGTCATGCTCAGCCATAGTTTCTATGTCTCCCATACGGATGAATTCTATGCCTTTTACAAAGCAAAGCTGCTTGCCCCCGGGGCAAAACCGAATAAGGCTCATATCAGACTGGCGGAATGGGAGCGAACCGGCAAAGTGAAAGCGGTCATCACCCAGAATATCGACGGCTTGCACCAGGCGGCAGGCAGCAAAACCGTACTGGAACTGCATGGATCGGTTAAACGCAATTACTGCAGCCGCTGCAAAGCTTTCTATGACGAACAGTTTATTATCCGGGCCAGCGGCGTTCCGACCTGTTCCTGCGGCGGCACGGTGAAACCGGATGTGGTTTTGTATGAAGAAGGACTGGATATGGGCATCATGCAGCAAGCAACTGCCTTTATCGCCAACGCCGACGTCCTGATTGTCGCAGGCACTTCCCTGGTGGTCTATCCCGCCGCCGGGCTGATTGACTATTACCGGGGAAATAAACTAGTTCTGATCAACCGGGCACCAACTTCTGCCGACGGCAAGGCGGACCTGCTGATTCAGGGCAGTGTCGGCGAGGTACTGGGAATGGTTTCTTTATAGTGCGGAATTACTAACAATTTATTTTATCATGTCAAAAAATTCAAGGCAAGTCATCTCCTGCCGAGGTTGTCGCTGTCGCGGTCAAGGAAGGATTAGAGGCAGGAGATGACTTGCCTTGTGAAATTAAAGGCTCTTGACAAAATGATTGCCGGCAGATATTATATAGTTGAATGATTGCTCAATTATTGCGGGGTGGTGATGCATATGACAGACAAACAGATGCTGTGCGATTGTGACGTTATTCATGAAGATGTGGTCAACAGTGTGCGGGAGCGATTCGCGCCAAGAGAAGAATTCAACCGGATGGCAACCCTTTATAAAATGTTTGCGGACCCCACCAGGGTCAAAATCCTTTACGCGCTGGAACTGAATGAACTGTGCGTCTGCGATTTAGCCTCGCTTTTGAATATGACCAAATCGGCCATATCCCATCAATTGAAATCCCTTCGTCTGTCCAATCTGGTGCGGTTTCGCAAGGAAGGGCAGATTGTGTACTATTCCCTTGCGGACTCCCATGTGAAGGATATTCTGGACAAGGGGTTCGAGCATATTCGAGAATAAAAAATTTTCTCTTGATAGTTGAGCAGGTGAGCAACTAAGCAATTATAATTTGAAGGAGGCATATGACAATGGAAGCCGCTGTTCTGAAGAAGGAATATTTCCTGGAAAACCTTTGCTGCCCTGTATGCGCCGAAAAAATCCAAAATCATATCCGCAAACTGGACGGAGTCGCCGGCGCCATCGTTGATTTCCCGTCACAAAAACTTTCGCTGGAGATCAACGACGACAGCCGACTGACGGATATTGTAACCCAGGCGGATCAAATTGCCCGGCATTATGAGCCGGAAATTGTCATGTCGGAATTCAAGGCTATGAAACAACAGAAACCTGAGGCGGATGCCGCCGCCGAACGGAAAGAACGGGTAGAACGCCTGATGATTCTTGCCGGTGCAGTTCTCTTTGCGGCGGGAATGGCCTTTGAATTCGCCGGGCCGGTCAAATTGGCGCTGTTTTTGATCAGTTATCTGCTGGTGGGCGGCGAGGTGGTCTGGCGCGCCCTGAAAAACATCTCGCGCGGCCAGGTGTTTGACGAGAACTTTTTGATGAGTGTCGCTACTATAGGTGCCTTTGCCATCGGCGAATACCCGGAAGGGGTGGCGGTCATGCTATTCTATCAGATCGGCGAAGCCTTTCAGCGGATGGCGGTCAATCGCTCCCGCAAGTCGATCGCCGCACTGATGGATATCCGGCCTGACTTTGCCAACCTGAAGCTGGAAAATGAAGTCCGGCGGGTATCGCCGGAGGAAGTGCGGCCCGGCGACAAGATCGTCGTCAAACCGGGGGAAAAGGTGCCTCTGGACGGATTCGTTGTAGAAGGCAATTCCGCCGTTGATACCTCCGCCCTAACCGGCGAGTCCCTGCCGCGGGATGTAGAGCCGGGCAGTGCCATTCTTTCCGGCTCCATCAACAAAAACGGCCTGCTGACAATCGAAGTGACAAAAGCCTTCGAGGAATCCACCGTAGCCAAGATCCTCGACCTGGTGCAGAACGCCGGCAGCAAAAAGTCTCCCATGGAAAATTTCATTACCAAGTTCGCCAGATACTATACCCCGGTTGTGGTTTTTGCAGCGTTAGCTTTGGCTGTTATACCTCCTCTGTTTGTGCCGGGGGCGAATTTTGCCGACTGGATCAGTCGCGCCCTGGTCTTCCTGGTGGTATCCTGCCCCTGCGCCCTGGTTATCTCCATCCCCCTTGGATTCTTCGGCGGCATCGGCGGTGCTTCAAGGAACGGAATCCTGGTTAAAGGAAGCAATTATCTGGAAGCCTTAAACAACGTGGATACCGTTGTCTTCGACAAAACGGGAACATTGACCAAGGGAGTTTTCAAAGTGTCTCGTGTTGAACCTGCCAACGGCTGGACGGCAGATGGGCTTCTGGCAGTTGCGGCTTATGCCGAGAGCAATTCCAACCACCCCATTGCGGCATCGGTGAGAAAAGCGTTCGGTCAGGCAGTAGATCCGGTCCGGATCGGGGAATATGAAGAAATTGCAGGGCAGGGCATTCTTGCCCAAGTGGACGGGAAAACCGTTTTGGCCGGAAACGGCAGCCTGCTTGCTGCCCATGGCATTGCCTATCCTCAGGAAGAGGTCCCCGGGACCATTGTGTACCTGGCGGTTGACGGGGCCTTTGCCGGCTATATCGTCATTGCCGATGAAGTAAAACCCGATAGTAAGCAAGCCATTCAACGGCTAAGAGACATCGGCGTCAAGCGTATTGTTATGCTGACCGGCGACAGCCGGGCAGTCGGCGAAAGCATTGCCCGTGAAATCGGTTTGGACACGGTATTCGCGGAATTGCTGCCCCATCAGAAGGTAGAGAAGCTGGAAGCCATTGAACAGGAAAAAACGACAAAAGGAAAACTGGTTTTTGTCGGCGACGGCATCAACGACGCGCCGGTGCTGGCCCGGAGCGACATCGGCGTCGCCATGGGGGGCGTTGGTTCCGATGCGGCGATTGAAGCGGCTGACGTGGTGCTGATGACCGATGAGCCATCCAAACTGGTTGCGGCGATCCGCATCGCCCAAAAAACCCGCCGTATCGTTTGGCAGAATATCGTATTCGCTCTCGGCGTAAAAGCGGTCATCCTGGCTTTGGGAGCGATGGGCATCGCGACTATGTGGGAAGCGGTTTTCGGCGACGTAGGCGTTGCGGTGATCGCGATATTAAACGCCATGCGCGCGATGGAAACTCAAACGGCTTCATGAATTTTTCCCAAACTGCTTATACTAAAATCAAGTAAAAGCAGGGAGGGAAAATAGTGAGTGATATGACTGATTCTAACGCCACAGGGGAACACAACAGGCATAAATTGGTCGAAGTGGTGACGGCTCTGGGAAACCGGGCCGGCGAGATGCACCTGGAAGCCGTGATGAGCGGTCAGCCCTTTGATGCCGGTTTGGTAGAAGGCATGAGCCATGCCGTGGAACTCATTGAGTCGGAATTGGATTCTCTGACCGGGGATGACAGCAAACTGGAGAAAATTGTATCCTCCCTGGGGAATGCGGCTCAGAGCGGCAGCCAGGAAGCCAGGGAGGCCGGTGACGCCTTTTCCCGGGGAGTGGCAGCCGGCGCCGGCCATGTGGCTGAGGTGCTGCAGGAAGAAGTATTGCCATGACATAGGCTTTTCGACTCAAATCAGTCTTCGCCAAACTATCCTGGAAGGATATCCGATTGCCCTTGCTGAATCAATCTATACAGGAAACCTATAGGAATTTTCAGGAATTTTGATAGGTTTGGTCGGCAGAGCAATACGCGATAGGGCGGTGAAAGAATGACTGATGAACAAAAACTAGAAAAAGAGCGTCAAGAGATAGAATCACCGGTGGCGGAGGCGGCAGCAGCTGCGGCGGATGTCGCCGGAGCTGCTCAGGAAACGGACAACGAGTTTATTCGTCAAATTAAAGAGAAAATCCGGTTGCAGCGTGAACAGACCAAATGGCATGATGAGTCGGACGGCCTGCTTCAGCCGTCTGCTTTCATTGCCGAAAATTTTTATAAGAAGTTATCCATCACCATCGGCATTATGTTGCTGATCGGGACAGTTGCTGCCGGCTCCACCTATCTGGCTCTGGAAAAGGTACTGCCCCGCCGGAACCCGGTAACCGCCGAAGAAAAACTGGAGGCCCGCGGCATCCCGTTCACTGTTAAGAGTTATTTTCAACAGATCGGCCAAGGGCATCAGGATGTGATGAACCTGTTTCTGGCTGCCGGCTTTTCGGTTGACGACAGACGGACTGGGGATGAGTACACACCTTTGATGGTGGCGGCTCAGTATGGCAATGGGACTATTGCGGAAATATTGCTGCAGCGTGGTGCCGATGTGAACGCACGGGACAAAGACGGTCAGACCGCTCTGATGAAAGCCGCTGCCCAAGGACATGACCAGATGGCGGAGAGACTGCTGGCGGCCGGCGCTGACTGGCGGATCAAGGATAAAAACGGTGAGACGGCGCTGGATATTGCCGTCCGCAAAAAAAGTACGTTATTCAAAGATATCTGGAGGCCAGGGCGGCACTGGATCCGGAGGTTCAAAAGCAAAAGAGGCAGCAGGACCAGGCCCTCCTTGACGAGCTGCAGTCAGCTGGCTTGAATGGATTGTCGCCGGCGAATTTTTCATTGCGGGTCGGTCAGGCCGGTCCCTTTTCAGTAGGCATGCCCCTGGATAAAATACCACGGGAGCTGCCGGTTAGCCACATTCGGCAGAATTATAGCATTTCCACAATTTTTTATGACCGGGTGGAACCGGTATTGGCATTATCCCACTCTCAGGGTGTGAGTAACGCCGTGGCCAACATCATTATTTATGATCCGCGCTTTAAAACCGAAAAAGGCATTGGAGTCAATTCCCGTCTGGGAGAATTGCGGCGGGCCTATCCCAATCTGATCATCGGCTATGACAGTGAAGGATATCTGGCGGCGGATGTGCCGGAAATCGCCATGCATTTTGAACTGGACACAGGTTCGATCGGTCCTGACAGGACAAAATGGGTTCGGCCTGTGGCGTTGCCGGATGATATCAGAGTGACCCGTGTTCTGGTGTTCTAAGGAAAAAAATCTCCCTGCATCGGTGTGCGGGGAGATTTTTCATTCAAACAGAAAGAAGCTCTGCAAAACAGGCTCTTTTCTTGTCTGCTAAACTGCTTTACAAAATAGAACATTTGTTCTATGATGGAAACAGGCAGGAGGGAGATTCGTGCAACGCTGGATTATACATATTGACATGGATGCCTTTTTTGCGTCAGTGGAGCAACGGGATCACCCGGAGCTGCGGGGCTGTCCGGTGATCGTCGGCGGCGTATCTCACCGGGGAGTGGTAGCTACCGCTTCTTACGAAGCCAGACAGTTCGGAGTCAGATCGGCGATGCCCATCGTCGAAGCCAGGCGGCGATGTCCCCAGGGAGTATTTCTTGCCAGTGATCATCATAAATATGCCAGGGTATCCCGGGACATTCACGACATCTTGCAGCAATACTCGCCGCTGATTGAACCGCTTTCCCTGGATGAAGCCTTTCTTGATATCAGCGGCATGGAGTGGCTGTATCCCGAGCCGGTGACGATTGCCTGCAGAGTCAAGGAGCACATCCTCCGGGAAGTAAACCTGATCGCTTCCGCCGGCGTAGCGCCTAATAAGTTTTTGGCCAAACTGGCTTCTGATATGAGTAAACCCAATGGGCTGCTGCTGATTCAACCGGGGGAAGAGCCGTCTTTCCTGGAGCCGCTGCCAGTTGGCCGCCTGTGGGGAGTAGGCGGGGTTACGGCAGCTGTGCTGGAGAAGTACGGTATAAAAACCATTGGGCAAGTGGCCGCGGCAGAACCGGCTTTACTGGAGAGGCTGATCGGCAACGGAGCCTACGAATTGCAGCGTCTGGCCCGAGGCCAGGATGACCGGCCGGTGGTGCCGGACCAGGAGTCCAAGTCGGTGGGCAATGAAGAGACTTTTGAAATCGATTTGACCGGTCGGGAAGCCATCCGGCGACAGCTCCTGGCCCTATCGGAAAAGGTGGGATGGCGCCTCCGGCGGATGGGCCGGATGGGCCGGACGGTTTCAGTGAAAATCCGGTTCGCCTCCTTTAAAACTATCACCCGCAGCCGCACCTTGCCGGACCCCACCTGTCTCGATGAGGTGATCTTCGCCACCGTAACCGCCCTCTGCGATAAGGTAACCTGGGGAGAAGGCGTTCGCCTGCTGGGCGTTACCCTCTCCGGCCTGACCACCGGCCAGGCTCAGGGATCTCTATTCGAACCCGAACCTGACAAACGCCTGGCGATAGCAACAGCGGTAGACAAGTTAAAGGAGAAATACGGCGAGTCCATTGTGGGACGAGGAAATTCACGTCATACTTAAGTTTAGCCTAATAAATATCTTATGTTTCGAATCTGGGATCGTTCAAAAAGGTCCAGATGCTAGGCGCGACGAGGATGCGCGCGCAGACAGTACGTTTGAGAGGGTACGGCAAGCGCGCCCGCAGGAGTAACGACGCAGATGGGCCTTTTTCAACGGCTCCCCCGGTGGAGGCACAGTTGATACTCCAGGGCCGCCACCGCCGCTTCCGGGCTCATGCCGGTTATGTTGAGACTAATAGCGGAGACTAACCCTTCCGGTGATGCGCCCGAGCCGCCTAATTGAATATCCCAGAGGTCTCTGCCGTTATGATAGCCGGAATTTCTATCCGGGTGGTAGCTGGTATAGAGGCAGGCCGCCGGCGATGCGCCAGGTTTTTGGGCTTCGTACATATCAATGACCTTATAGCCCTTTTGCTGCAGCAGGGTGACAGTGCGGGCCAAATCGGACTGAACGGCGATGATCCTGGACATAGGCGCTTCTCCTTGCAGTGTTTGTTTAGGATAGTATTCTTCCGTAGGATACAGTCCATGCGAAAAATTTTAATGATTCCTGCAGGAATAAACGAGATAAAATCCAATAATAACTAGAGTGAAGCGATGGAACGACAAGATCGGAGGAAATAAAGTGATTAATCAACAACGTTTATTGGCCGAATTTTTCGAAATGGTGAAAATCAAATGTTCCACCAGAGCAGAGCGGGAAGTGGCGGATCTGATTAAAAAACGTCTCCAAAGCTACGGTGGCAATGTGACGGTTACAGAAGACAACACCGGAGAAAAAATCGGCGGCAACTGCGGCAACATCATTGCCTACGTCAAAGGCAGTGTGGCTTCGGCGCCGGTGGTAATGTTCAGCGCCCATATGGATTGCGTCGAACCCTGCGGCGGCGTGGAACCGGTCTTAAAAGACGGCATCATCACCTCCGCCGGCAATACCGTTCTCGGCGGCGACGACAAGGCCGGCGTGGTTGCCATTATGGAAGCCCTGCGGGTGGCTCATGAGCAAAAGATACCCCATGGCGATATCCAAATCGTCTTTACTGTAGCTGAAGAAGGCGGTCTGAACGGTTCGAAAAATATGGACCCTAAAGCCTTGAAGGCGGATTTCGGCTATGCCCTGGACTCCAGCGGCATTCCCGGCAAAATCATCGTCAAGGCGCCGGGTCAGAACAAGATCGAAGTAGTGGTAACGGGTAAAACCGCTCATGCCGGCTTAGCGCCGGAAGAAGGCCTCAATGCCATTGTGTTGGCCGGCAAAGCCCTGGCCGCCATCAAAGAGGGCCGCATCGACGAGGAAACCACCGCTAACATAGGTATTATTAAAGGCGGCGGCGCGACCAATATCGTTCCCGACCGGGTGGAAATCATCTGTGAAGCCCGCAGCCGCAACATGGCCAAACTGGAGGCCCAGACCAAGAGCATGGTGGAAACCTTTGAACAGGTGGTTGCTGCCAATGGCGGTAAAACCGAAATCAGCGTGAAAAAAGCCTATGGTCCCTATGTATTGTCAGAAAACGATCCGGTGGTGAAACTGGCTGCCCAGGCTGGCTCGGCAGTTGGCTTGCCGATAACTATGGAAGGAACCGGCGGCGGCAGCGACGCCAACTTCTTCAATTCTTACGGCGTCCCCACCGCCGTCCTGGCAGTAGGCATGAGCAAAGTCCATACCACCGATGAATATATCAAAGAAGCCGACCTCTACAGCACCGCCGAATGGGTACTGGAGCTTATTAAACAAGCTGCCGCACTAAAAAAATAACTCGCCCTCGGTTCCTTTTTCAACTCTTGCCCTAAAGCAGATGGTGACGTCTTAGCAACCCGCACATCTGATACATAAACTTTGTGTAGCCTCCGGCATGGGCCAGGAGGCTTTTTTTTATCGCCTGTTCCGTTCCTGAATCGGCTTTAGGATCTGACAGGTACATAGCCGCCAGGCCCCGCACCACAGTCAGGGTGTAGGCGGGATGCGGCAGCTTAGACGCCTGCTGGCAGGCTTGGTTCATAAAATAGGTCAGGCGGACACACGTCTCCCCTTCCCCCTGATAATAAGACACAAAGTTCAGATCGTCATGGGCTGCATCCTCAGATTGATCAATAAAATAGTCCAATAAAATGTGAAAGCCGGTAATCCAGGGGAAATAGGCCGAGGCGATCCGGTTCACTGCTTGCCGGGAAAGAGAAGGATCGGCGGCTGCCGCGGTCAGGACGAACAGGCCCAGAGTGGACCCGGAAGCGGCAGCCCATTCCCAGCGGGTAATATAAGGATATTCGCCAATATGCCGGTCAGTCCATCGAATCATGGCCTTTTCCCGTATAAGCGGCGAAAGATGCTTATAGGTCTGCAGTTCACAATATAAACCGGCCCAATAGAGAATCCGGTCTTTCACCAGATGATAGCAGGGCAGGGTGCTGATAAAGCGGCGGCAATGCTCCACCAGGGCTGTCAGATAAGCCCCATCGTCTTTTGCCGGATAAAAGCGGTAATAGTCATGGAGAGCTGTACCGGGATCCAACGCATCAGTCATGGCCAAATGAAGCTGGCGGAACGCCGCCTCGTCGCCCCCCGGCAGGCGGTCGCACAGGTTATCCAAATAGTCACTGATCGTCTGCAAGGCCACGATAAAGGAAATAAACTGCCGGGGATTCACGCCGGGATACAGACTGTAAACACTGCCCCCCAGACAGTGAAACCGCTTATCTCGGATGCTGGCCAGAGCCTGATCGGATAAAGGAGAGGAGGCGTATTTGCAGGCATAGGTCTCCCATTTGGCCAAATCCTCTTTTACCCACGGGAAGGCGCGGCCAACCAGCGGAAACATCATTTTTAGCATGGCTTGGACTTCTTGCATCTTCATAACCTCCACCGGTACATATCTTCCTATATTTTACACATATTGCGGCATAATTAATATAGGAAACCATAAAAAGTGCATAAAAAAGCACCCTTCAGGGCGCTGCCCGACATGTCAGCCGGTTGGTTTACGCTATTCCAGGACCATATCCATTCCCATTTCTTTGCGGAACCAGCGAATATGCCGTTCAGCGGATTGACGCTCGATAGGGGCAGGGTTGCTGCCCAAAAGATGCAAGGTCGCTTTTTGTTCGGACAGATAGACCGCGATATCCGGGATCAGCTGCATCTGGGTAGTATCCAGGCTTTCCGCCAGTGCCAAAAAAAGCGCCATTTTTCGGACGGCCTGCCAATCGGCTTCATCAAAAAATTCACCGTAAATCCGGTTGCGGACAAATTTTGTCAGGCCATTGTGCCAGCCGGCCACTACAGCTGCCATCATTTGTTCCCGGTGGGTCAGACCGAATACCCGGGCATTCTCCACCAAATAGGCGCTATGACGGGGATGATCGTAGTAGCTGATCGTGATGCCGATATCATGCAGCTGGGTGGCAACCCGGAGCAGACTGCGCATACGGCTGTCCAGACCGTGAATTGCCTGCAGGCTGTCAAACAGGCAGGTGGCCAGATGGGTAACGTGGCGGGCATGATCGATATGACCTTTATAGAAATACAGCATATTTTCCGTGCTGTGACTCAAGATATCTTCGATGATTTCCGCCTCGCCCTGGCGGGGCAGATAGTTTTGGAAAAACAGCCCTTCCCGTACACCGCAGCCGCTGATGATCAAATGGGTCCCCTGACTGATGTCAAACAGGCATTTGACAATGGTGGAGCCGGCGACGATGATATCGGCGCGCTCGGCGCTCAGGCCGGGGAGTTTTCGCCGCTGATTTAACGTGGTTGCCAGCAGGGTTTTCCATAGATCTTCGAACGACAGACGTCCCAAGCGATAGTTGTGGAGCTTGTTGAAGGGGTAATTTTTGCGTTTTTGATCCATTTTCGCAATATTGCGGGCTGTACCGCCCACACCAACCAGCGGCAGGTTTAGTTTTCTGATCCAGGGAATCTGATCCAGATGCTGCAGCACAAACTGACGCAGCTGAATGAGCTGAGCTTCCGTGACCCGGTCCTCAGTCTTAAACCGTTCGGTCAGAAAGACGGCGCCGAAAGGCAGGCTGATCACCTGCACCGGTTTGCGGTCACGGACTAAAGTCAGTTCAGTGCTGCCGCCGCCTAAGTCAAATAACAGCCCGTCTTTAATGTCGATGGTATTGATGACGCCAATATAACCAAGCAGGGCTTCCGTTTCGCCGCTGATTACTTCAAACTGGATGCCTGTCTCTTCCTGAACCCTGGTTAAAAAATCGCGGCCATTCTCGGCAGTGCGTACGGCGGCTGTGGCCACGGCCAGGATCTGATCCGCGGCAAATAGCCGGCACATGTGGGCGAATATTTTCAGGGTGGCGATGGCCCGCTCCATGGCCGGCGGCTGAAGCCAGCCTTCCTTGCTCATGCCTTCGCTCAGACGGACAGGTTCTTTTTGATGGTATACTAAGTTATAGGCGCCATTATGATAGATGTGCATAACAATCAGGCGGGCGGAGTTGGAGCCTAAATCGATAATGGCTAGGCGAGTCATATCATCACTCCTCACGTACCATAAAATATTCCGCTGTTTTTGGCAAAATCCTTTCTCAATCGTCAGGAATCTGAGAAATTTATCCCGGATTGCCGCTGGGACTCTTGTACCTGGCGTTCGGAAAGGTACGGTCCAAATTCCTATTTCATATTTTAACCCTCATCCGCCGGAATCAGCCGCGCTTTTTTGTGAATAAGGATCTTGCAATGTTTACAATATGTTAACAAATGTATCGCCCTACGAGAGGGATTTTCAATAAAGTCCGTCGAAATAATAAAAATGAGCAGGAGGTGCTTCCGGCGTATGCGCAGACCAACCAGGGACAAAAACTATTTTGCGGCGATTCATGTGGGGTCAGAGCAGGTGACGATTCAACTGGTGGAATATCAGTCGCTGCAGGATCTGAAGCTGATTGATCGCGCCACTTATACCGTTGCTCTCGGCGAGGAAACCTTTAAAACCGGCACCATCAGTTTTGCCGCTGTCCGTGAGATTTGCGAGTTGCTGAAAGGATACCGCCGGATGATGAACGAATACGGCGTGAAGGATTACCGGTTATTGGCGACCACTGCCCTGCGTGAAGCCACCAATCAGCAGTATATTATTGATCAGATCCGGATTAAAACCGGTTTTGACGTAGAGGTCGTGGATATGCCCCAGGAAATCTTTTATAAATACATTGCCTTATTTCGGGCCATGGACCGGAACGGCCTGACTCAGACCCGGGAGGCGCTCCTGTTTGTGGACATCTCTTCCGGCGGGTTAGGCATTACTTTATATAAAGACCATAAATTGAAGTACCAGCAAAACATCCATGTCGGCATCTTGCGCATCAAGGAACGGTTCGCCAAGTATCAGCGGGAATCCGTCTATTTTCATGAGGCCTTGTCCCAATATATCTATAGTATCATCGAACCGGTGGAGCAGGCCTTGAAGCATCAAAAAATCAGGTACCTGATCCTGGCCGGCACGGAAACCCGGCTGCTTTTGAAGATGCTGGGACGGGAACAATCAGAAGAGTTAGCCTACATTAACCCGACGGACTTTAAAGAACTGTATGAGCGGGTCAAATCCCTTAACTTGCCGCAGCTGATACAGGCGTTTTCTCTCACGGAGCAGAAAGCGGAAATGGTGCTGCCGACGATTGTGTTATACGGACAAATCCTTTCCCTGGCCAATATCGAGGAGATTGTGGTTCCTGATGATCACTTCAGCGACGGACTGATTGCTTTGCATGTGGCCGAAAAAACTGCCGATCCGTTTCTGGATGTGGTGGAAGGGCAGATTGAAAGCCTGGCGATATCTCTTGGCGAAAAGTATCAGTATGACCAGCGCCATTCTCATAGGGTAGAGAAGATAGCCCTTTTATTGTTTGATATGCTGGGGAAAGTCCACGGACTGGGACGACAGGAGAGACTCATGCTGCAAGTAGCGGCCATCCTGCATGATATCGGCAAATTCGTCAGCCTGAGACAGCATTATTTTTACTCTTACCGGCTGATCATCTCTTCTGATATTTTAGGATTTTCCGAAGAAGATAAAGCGATTATTGCCAATGTGGCTCATTATCACTCTAAAGGAACGCCGTCCTCCGTAGATGCTCACTTTGCCGTTCTAAGTCCGGAACGAAAAGTGATAACCGCCAAACTGTCGGCGATCATCCGCCTTGCCGATGCCATTGACCGCAGTCATCGTCAGAAAGTCGACCTGGAAACCCTGGAATTGATCTGCAAGGGAGACGAACTCCTGATTACGGCAGACTCCGGGGAGGATATGTCACTGGAAGAATGGACGTTTATTGACAAATCCTATTTTTTTGAAGATGTTTTTGGTGTGAAAGCCACGCTGCAGAGACGGAGGCGATGATATAAATGTTTTCAGCACAGGAATATTTTCTCAACCGGGAGATCAGTTGGCTGAAGTTCAACGAACGGGTCCTGGAAGAGTCTATGGATAAAGACAAGCCGCTGCTGGAGCGGCTCAAATTTATTGCTATCACCAGTTCCAATCTGGATGAATTTTTTATGATCCGGGTGGCCGGACTGAAGCAACAGCTGGAGAGCGGCGTCAATAAGACTGATTTGGCCGGCCTGTCTGTCCGGGAGCAATTACAGGAAATTTATGCCGCGACCAATGAACTGGTCCAAAACCAGTATCATTCCCTGAAAAAGATCATGCAGGAATTGTCGGAACAGGGGATTGAATTCACCATCGTATCGAAGCTCAACCCTAAAGAAAAAGAATGGGTTAAAAACTATTTTCACTATACCATTTATCCGGTGATTACGCCGCTGGCGGTTGACGCCAGCCACCCGTTTCCTTTTCTGGCCAATCGCACCCTCAATCTGGCGGTGCTTTTGACCGATAAGAAGGGTGATACCAGTACGGCTGTTGTCCAGGTGCCGGCAGTGCTGCCCCGGTTGGTGGAGGTCTCCCTGCCGGGAAAGGCGGGGGGCAAGAAAAAAATTGTGTTTTTAGGTGAGATTATTCAAACATACTGTGAACACCTGTTTTTGGGGTATGCCGTGAAAGATGCGGTGCTGTTCCGGATTACCCGCAACGCCGACTTGTTCATTGACGAAGAGGAATCCGAGGATCTGTTGGCGGAAGTGGAGAAATCCCTGCGGCAGAGACGGCACGGTCAGCCGGTGAGACTGGAAATCGGCAAGGCAAAAGACCGTATGCTGCGGGATTTTGTCATTGATTCCGTCAGAGTAGGTGGCCAAGAGATCTTTGAGATACCCGGGCCGATTGATGCCACCTGTTTTATGAAATTTGCCGATCTACCCGGATTTGAACATCTGCGGTATCAGTCTCTGACGCCTCAATTGCCGGCGGACCTAAACGGCATCGAAGATGTTATGGCGGGAGGCCACTTGTTTGAGGTCATCCGGGAACAGGATATCCTGGTACATCTTCCCTATGAAAGCTTTGAACCGGTGGTGGAATTTATCACTAAAGCCTCAGTGGATCCGGACGTGCTGGCCATCAAGCAAACCCTGTACCGTGTCGGCGGCAATTCACCCATTGTGAGCGCCCTGGCCCAGGCGGCGGAAAATGGCAAGCAGGTCACAGTGCTGGTGGAATTGAAAGCCCGCTTTGATGAGGAAAATAATATCCTTTGGGCCCGTCGCCTGGAAGAAGCCGGCTGTCATGTAATCTATGGCCTGGTGGGGCTCAAAACTCACGCCAAGATCACTCTGGTTGTCCGGCGGGAGAGCGGCGGCATCAAGCGTTACGTCCATTTAAGCACCGGCAACTACAATGATTCAACAGCCCGGCTGTATACCGACATTGGCCTGTTTACCGCCAATGACCAGTTCGGCGTGGATGCCTCAGCTTTTTTTAATATGCTGTCCGGTTACTCTGATCCGCCCGTCTGGAACAAATTTGTGGTGGCGCCCCTTGGCCTGCGCCAGGGCATCCTGGAACTTATCCAGCGGGAGATTGAATGGGCTCAAGCCGGTCAGCCGGCCTATATCATCGGCAAGATGAATTCACTCTTAGATAAAGAGATCATCATGAAACTGTACGAGGCTTCCAGCAAAGGGGTAAAGATCGATCTGATCGTTCGCGGCATCTGCGTGCTGCGGCCCGGGCTGGCAGGGATCAGCGAAACCATTTCGGTGCGCAGTATTGTCGGACGGTTTTTGGAGCACAGCCGGGTTTTTTATTTCGCCAACGGCGGCGATGCAAAGGTGTTTTTGTCCAGCGCTGACTGGATGCCCCGCAACCTGGACTTCCGGGTGGAATTATTTTTCCCGGTGGATGATCCGCGGCATATTGCCCGGATTAAGAGTATCCTGGACCTGATGCTGGCGGATAACCAGAAAGCCCGTATCATGCGCAGCGATGGCGTCTACCGCAGGCCTGACAAAAGAAGCAAGGGCGCCGGCACTGCCATCAACTGTCAGGCGCAATTGTACCGCCAGGCCCTGGAAACCGGCAAAGCCGGCCGCCTGCCGCTGGATAAGCAGCTGAAACCCATGTACCGTAAAAAGGAGTAACCCAAAGCCGTTGTGGCGGCATTCATTATTTCCCGGAAATATGTAGCGGTGACCTGAGCCGGAACAGCAGGAATGCTGCTCTGGCTTTTATTTCTCCCGGTTTCACAAGCTGTTCAAAAACTCCACATGGTTTTTCCACATTTTTCTTTTATCATACTTACAGGCAGCCGTTTTGATTCATGGCTCCGGTCTTAGCGGCGCGTGATCCAAAAAACAGGAATAATCGTGACTTGATTAGAGAGAATAGTACAATTGAGAGTGGTTTAGTCATAATTGTCGTAAAAGTAGTGTGCGTCTTTGGGTTCTGGGGAGTCACGTCTATCATTTGAGTTCGTTGCTAGTATCTAGAAATTTTTTCTAGCCATCCCAGTATACTGAGTATATAATAAAGCCAATAGCCATCATGTAAGGGCGGCAACTATACGGAAGACTGAATGATACCGCAGGCAAAAAAGCCGGAAGCCGGTTAGGCAAGGTTATGCGGCTCTGATCAGGATTTTCGGGTTGTCCATCAAGAAAGTGAGGTGTGCAGTATGCAGATCAAGGCGCTTGGCATAGCGGTCCTTCTAGGGAGTGCCATCTGTCTTTTCACGGTTCCGGGCTGGGCTGCCGGTGCCCAGGACCCAACCGAGGAAGAAGGCGGCCGGCGTACCGGACCGGCGTATGATGACAGCCGTTCACAGCCTTTAACCATCCGGCTGTCAGCCGATAAACTGTACGTGGGAGAATCAATTCTCATGACGGTAGGCGGTGGGGTTGAACCCTACAGAATTATAAGCTATGAGCAAAAGATCCGGGTTGTCCCCCAGAGCAAAAATACCTATCAGGTGATCGGCCTGACCGCCGGAGCCAGTATGGTTATGATCGGCGACAACAAGGAAAATAGCATTTCCCAGGAGATCACCGTGCACGAAAAATCGTATTATCACTCTCCCGAAAAAGCATAGCTCTGATACAGGAGGACATCGTTAGTGATACAGCAACCATTACGCTATGGAAAAACTACCTTGCAGGCATCTTTTCCCGAAAAACGAGTCCTGCAAATCATTCAAGGGAAAAAGACCGATCCTGTTGCCGACATCCGGAGCGGCGTTCAGACCGCTTTGCGGCAGCCGACCGGCAGGCCGCCTCTTAAGGAATTGCTCAAAACAGGGGACAAAGTGTCCGTCATTGTCAGTGACATTACCCGCGCCTGGATTCACTACGAAAAATTTCTTCCCTGCCTGCTGGACGAATTGAATGAGTACGGGATCTCTGACCGGGATATCACCTTGGTTGTGGCGCTGGGAGCTCATCGCCGGCACACACCGGCAGAACATCTTCACACCTATGGGAAAGAAGCGGTCGAACGGGTCCGGATTGTGGAGAGTTATGCCCGTGAGGAAGCGGATTTCGTCTATATGGGAACAACCTCCCGGGGCACCCGGGCTTATCTTAACCGGCAGGTAGTCGAGGCCGACAAGGTCATCCTGA
This sequence comes from Acetonema longum DSM 6540, assembly GCF_000219125.1. Lineage (NCBI taxonomy): Bacteria > Bacillati > Bacillota > Negativicutes > Acetonemataceae > Acetonema > Acetonema longum. The sequence continues at coordinate 12,895 of NZ_AFGF01000081.1, read as the reverse complement.
CAGGAGGAATAGCCTACCACTCCATGGCCGGCTTTGGCGGCGGACGCAAGGGAATTGTGCCGGGGGTGTCCCGCTATTCCACTATCCAGGAAAATCATCGCTTTTGTTTGCATCCTGAGGTGGGACAAGGCATCAGCCCCACAGCGGAAAGCGGCCGCCTGGCCGGCAATCCCATGCATGAAGATCTGATGGAGATTGCGGCTTTTTTGGATCCGGCTTTTTTACTTAATGTGATTACGACAGCGGACGGGGAGTTCGCCCGCTTTATCGGCGGGCACTGGGATAAGGCCTGGCAGGAAGGATGCCGGGTGATTGCTGAACTATACGGAGTGCCGCTGCGGGAAAAAGCCGATCTGGTGATTGTCTCCGCCGGAGGCTATCCCAAAGACGCTAATCTGTATCAGGGGACCAAGGCAGTGGATAATGCCCTGATGGCAGTGAAGGACGACGGGGTTATTATTCTGCTGTTAGAGTGCGTTGATATCGGCGAACCGCCTGATTTCAGCGGCTGGTTCGGGCATGCTGATCTGCAGGAGAGGGAAAGGCATCTTAGAGAGGATTTTACCGTACCTGGCTTTGTAGCCTTAAAGTGCGGCTATGATTTAAGACGGGTTCCCCAAATCCTGGTGACGCTGCCGGAAAATCGGGATTTTGCGATTAAAGCCGGTTTTCTACCGGCCGCTGCTCTGGAAGAAGCTCTGGCAATGGCGGAAAATATCCTGAAGAAGCCGGATTATACCGTTATCCTCATGCCGGACGGCGGCAATACGGTTCCGGTGCTCGCATAATGTTCTTTACAGTTTGTGGTTTCGATTGTATGATAAGAGCGTGTTTCATGGCAAAAGAATGAGGAGGGAACTCATGCAGAATACAAAAAATACATTTCAGGTAGCCATACACCACAACCTGGATTACGGTTATATCGAATACGACCTTCCGAGCAAGACTGCCAAAGTCGTACTGCATAATCCGGCTAAAGGTGAGGCAGTGGAGACCTTTTTGAAGACAAAACTGCGGCTGCAGGTACCGGGTAAAAGCGTTCAAAACTTCGTACCGCGGGAATTGTGCCCCTTGGATACTCTGGAAGATCTCACACTGGCTCTGACCCGGCTGTGGGAGCATACCGGCGTTTTTGTGGATTGGAGTCGCCCTTTGAGTTACCAAATGGGACAGTAACCGACATTATCCACAGAATTATCCCCAAAACGCATAAAATTGTGGATAAACTAAAGAAGGAAGCGTGCTTTTAACAAAAATTAAGCACTGTGATTCCGGAAACCTGTGGATAAAATAAGTCACATTTTCAACAGGCAGCATGAATTCCAGATAATGGGCGGTGCTCCCCGACGTCGAAGCGGTTGCTTGACTTTTGTCTGGCAAATATGTTACAATGCTCTTTGTCGATTATTTCATGACTGCCCGTAGCTCAGCTGGATAGAGCGTTTGACTACGAATCAAAAGGCCGGAGGTTCGAATCCTCCCGGGCAGGCCACTTTACAGCTCGGCCGAAAGACTTGTTTTCATGCGCCCGTAGCTCAGGTGGATAGAGCAGCGGTTTCCTAAACCGCGTGCCGGTGGTTCGAGTCCTCCCGGGCGCACCAGTGATACCAAGGATCTGTAGCAATACAGATCCTCTTTTAGTCAGATGGAAAGTACAACATTTCTGTTTGAGGTAAGTGCAACCGGCGGTTAGCGTTTTTTCTAATATGCAAAGTATAATAATAACAAAGAGGCAGGCTATTTGGCCTGCCCTTTTTATTATGAAAAACCCCTGCGTTAGATGCAGGGGTTAAAAGATCACGGGAAGGTATTCACTTCGATGCTTTTCAATGAATTGCTTATCAACTTTTCATTTCTCTGAATAACTTAGGAGACACACCAGTCTGCTTCTTGAATAATTTGCTGAAGTAAAAGGGATCTGAGTAGCCGACGCAAGAAGAAATTTCCGCGACAGAGCAGGCTGTGGTGCAGAGCAGATCTTTCGCCCGCCGCATCCGGTATTTAATGAGAAACTCATTTGGGCTCAGCCCCTTGTGTTTATGAAAAAAATAGGCAAACTGCTTACTGTTAAGATCATATTGCTTGGCTATTTCCGGCACGGTAAGGGGCTCCATATAGTGATTCTTCATATATTCGGCGGCTTTTTCCGCCAGCTCGCGGCTGTCGTTGTGCAAGCGGCAGCTGGCGCAAGTGAAAATCTCATCCAAAATGATAAAAAACAGGGATTTGGCTCTCAGGCAGGATAGGCTACCTTCTGTTGAGTAGATATGATACAGCCGGTACAATGTGTCGTTTATGCGGGAATTATGTCCCGGGCTGAGTTCATAATGTGACAATGCATAAGGAGCCAGCCCCTGGGTATTGCCATACACTTGGTAATGTACGACCATAAAATCCCACTTCGATTGTCCCAGAACCTCCTTATCCAATGGCGTATTCGGCCCTCCGTGAAATATTTTACCGGGCTCCATGTCATAAGGCACGCCATCGAAAAACATCCTTGATCGGCCACGCAGCGGAAAAATCATACCTGGAAATGGGGAGGTAACCGTACCGAAACGTTTTGTCCCGGGTTCGATAATTGCTCGCCTTATGTCGACTACACTAAAATTTATTTTAGAAAAATAATCGGATAGGTCATGGATATCCACTTCCATTTTCTGTACCCTCCCAAGTAACAATCATTTTAAAGGCTGTATCGAGTTGGTAAAGACTTGATACGTCAGGACTCACTTCAGGAAAGTGAGTCCTTTTTTATAAAAACAAATGATAATAATAATCATAATCATTTTATCAATGCTGGCAATCATTTTCAATTTTATTTATAGTTACATTTCGGTTAATTTGAAAAAAATCAAGGATTATTTGGAAAAATCTCTATTCGTTCATGCTATGCAGTTTGTTATACTATAAAACAGTCAGTGGTGATAATGATAATCATTAACAAAAAATAAATTCAAAAACTTCTATCGGAATATTTCCCCGGAATGCTGCTTCCTTGCTGGAAACTAGGCCATCCGTGGATTTAATACTATTATACGAGGAGTTGACAGCATGAAGAAAGAATTGTCTCCGGCCAAAAAACGTCTGCTTTATGCCCTGATCGGCAGCAGCTTGTTCTGGTACACGCCGGCAATTGCCTACGCCGAGGATACGGCGGAAGCAGAAACAGAAGCAGCTGGTACTGCCGATCAATCTGAATCCAGCATGGAAGAGGTTGAAGTAACTGCCAACCGGGAAACGGTCTACTCCGGCGGCCAGGTAGCCCGAAGCGCCACCCTCGGCGTACTGGGGAATAAGGATTTTATGGACACGCCCTTCAACATCACCAGTTATACCGGGCAGACTATCGAAGACCAGCAGGCCCATACCCTGTTTGACGTGCTTAGCAACGATCCCTCTGTTCGCGTCGCCACCCCCAGCGGACAGGTCAGCGAAAACTACAGAATCCGCGGGCTGGAGGTAAATTATCAGCATCTCTATTTTAACGGCATGTCGGGTTTGGCGCCGCACTATCGTGTTCCCGTCGAATTTTTGGATCGGGTGGAAGTGCTCAAAGGGCCCAGTTCCTTTCTCTACGGCGGCGTGAGCACCTCGGTGGGCGGCGCCATCAATCTGGTGCCCAAACGGGCCGGCGAGGAGGATATAACTAACTTTACCACCAGTTATGCCTCCTCGTCCCAATTTGGCGGTCATATCGATATAGGGCGCCGTTTCGGCGAAAACAAGGAGTGGGGCATCCGTTTTAACGGCGCCTACTCCGACGGCGACACCACAACCGACGACCAGTCCAGGAAAAGGATGCTGGGAGCCCTGGGCGTGGATTACCGCAAGGACAAATGGCGCCTGTCCCTGGACGCTTATGGCACCGAAGATCGTTACGACGGCGGCCTTATTTCCATGTATGACTTAAGCGCTTACGTGAAGGCTCCGGACGGCTCGACCAACATGTTCAAAGGGGTGTCGGGCACCACGCGAAATAATGGGATTCTGTTTAAAGGCGAATATGATATCCAGGACAATTTAACCGCCTATGCCGGTATTGGCAAGCTGTCCGCCAAGGCCAACGGCTTCATAAACGGCAATCACGTGCAAGACCTTCAGGCAGATGGCTCGGCTACTCTCAAAGGTATCTTTAAGCAATGGTTCTGGACCGACACCACTGCCTCCGAAATAGGACTGCGCGGCGCTTACCAGACTGGCGCAATAAAGCATCAGGTTGTTTTGGGGGCGAATTTCCAGGATACGGATTTTTCCAATGCTTATAATAGTACCGCCCTGAATATGCCAACGAATATCTACAACCCGGCTCCGGTTGCCGATCTTTACAACAGCCTGTCTGTGGGAAAAGGCAACAAGACCGCCGTTACTGAGCTTTCCAGTTTCCTCCTGGCTGACACGCTTTCCTTTAACGAGGAAAAGGTCCAGTTAACGTTGGGAATGCGGCATCAAAATGTGGAACAGACAAGCTACAGCTACAACAACACCGATACCACCGGCGGGGTGAAATCAACAAGCTACTACGACTCCGACGCCAACACGCCGATGGTCGGCCTTGTCGTCAAACCGTGGGGAGAATCAGTGTCTCTCTACGCCAATTATATTGAAGCGCTTTCCGTTGGAACTGTGGTGGGAACAGGTTACGACAACGCGGGCCAAGTACTGGCTCCGTATAAAAGCAAACAGCATGAAATCGGCGTCAAGTGGGACGGGGGAGATTTCGCCAATACGCTGGCCTTCTTCCAAATCGAAATACCCAGTTATATGACTGCTGACAATGTCTATTCCTATGACGGCGAACAGAAAAACCGCGGCATTGAGTGGAATACCTTCGGCGACATAGCGAAGAACCTCCGCCTGTTGGGCGGCATTGCCTATACCGATGGCGAACTGGTCCGCTCCAATACTGCCGCCAATAACGGCAACACGCCGCTGGGCGTACCCGAATGGACGATGAATGCCGGCGTCGAGTGGGACACCCCCTGGAATCAGGATTTATCACTTTCGCTGCGGGCCGTATACAGCAGTTCCCAATACGCCGACAATGCCAACACTTTCGAAATACCGAGCTGGGTGCGTTATGACATCGGCGCACGGTACAAGACCGTGATTCATAAAATTCCGGTCACCTACCGGCTCAGCGTTGAAAACCTGTTTGACAAACACTACTGGTCAGGTTACACCGACAAGGGTCTTGCCACGTTAGGCAGCCCCCGCACCGTTAAGTTGTCGGCAACGATGCAATTCTAAACAGGGGTATTATTATTATGACAAAAAAGGTGGTGTATCAATGATGTTGACAGGTTGCCCTTCTTGCCCGGAAAAGTTTGCGGACTGGTACAGAAAAATGGATTGCTGGCGCGGCGAAACCTTCGGCGGAATGCTGCGTGAACGTGCCCAGAGGCAAGGCGAACGCATTGCCGTTACAAGCGGGGAAAAAAATATCAGTTATGCCGAACTGGACAATAGGGCTGATCAATTAGCCGCTGGCTTTCAGAAGCTGGGGATAAAGCAGGGAGACCGAGTGGTGGTCCAGCTTCCTAACATTATCGAGTTCTTTGATGTTTGCTTCGCCTTATTCAGGCTGGGCGCATTGCCTGTCTTTGCTCTTCCCTCGCACCGCAGCAGTGAAATTCGCTATTTTTGCGAGTTTACTGAAGCCGTTGCCTATATTATCCCGGATACTTATATGGAGTTTGACTATCGCTCGCTTGCAAGGGAGGTTAAAAATGCAGCGCCGGCCTTACAGCATGTAATTGTGGCAGGCGACGCCGGAGAATTTATTGCCTTGACGGAGCTGTATGCAGATGCAATTGTCCACCTGCCGGCGGTGAGTCCCTCTGACGTCGTTTTTCTTCTATTGTCCGGCGGGAGCACCGGCTTATCCAAGTTAATTCCCCGAACCCATGACGACTATATCTACTGCGTGCGCGTCAACGCTGAGATTTGCCGGCTGAACCGGGATAGCGTGTACCTTACGGTTCTGCCTGTGGCGCATAATTATCCGCTTAGTTCGCCCGGCGTATTTGGCACGCTATACGCAGGAGGCAGGGTTATTCTTGCCGCTGCACCCAGTCCGGAGGAAGCCTTTCCCCTTATCGAGCAGGAACGGGTCACTATTACTTCGCTTGTGCCGCCGCTTGCCCTGATATGGCTTGAAGCTGCATCCTCCTGCCGTCACGACTTGTCCAGCCTTAAGGTGCTGCAAGTGGGCGGGGCCAAATTCAGTGAGGAGGCCGCGCGCCGGGTCAAACCGGCATTTGGCTGCACTTTACAGCAAAGTTTTGGCATGGCGGAAGGTCTGGTGAATTGTACAAGACTGGATGATCCGGAAGCTGTGATTGTGAGTACTCAGGGAAAACCCGCGTCGCCATATGATGAAATCCGGGTGGTGGATGAGAACGATGTAGACGTGCAGCCGGGAGTTGTCGGACAATTATTGGCCAGGGGACCTTGTACCATTCGCGGCTATTATAAAGCGGAAGAGTATAATAAAAAGGCGTTTACTCCGGACGGCTTTTTCCGGACCGGAGATTTGGTAAGCGTGAACGAGTCGGGCTATTTCGTAGTGGAAGGCCGCGCGAAGGATCAAATCAACCGCGGCGGGGAGAAGATCGCGGCGGAAGAGGTTGAAAATCATCTGCTTGCTCACCCGGCCGTACTCGACGCAGCCATTGTTTCCATGCCCGACGCATTTCTGGGGGAGCGGTCGTGCGCGTTTGTGATACCCCGTAACCCGGTTCCGAGAGCTGGCGATCTCAAAAAGTTCTTAAAGGAACGGGGCCTTGCTACTTTTAAAATTCCTGACCGGATTGAGTTTATCGACGACTTTCCCTATACCCCGCTGGGCAAGGTCAGTAAAAAAGAATTGCGGAAGATGATTGCCGAGAAAGTTAATGAAAAAAAGGTAAAGGAGTGATCTGCGGTGGCTATTCAGCATTCCAACAACGAAGCGGCAGCCGGCTCTCAGAGCCTGACATTGCAGCTTGTACGCCAACAGGTTGCAGAACTTCTTGACGAAGAGCCGTCCGATATCGATGACAATGAAGACTTAACTGACAAAGGCCTGGATTCCGTCAGAATGATGAGCCTTGTTGAGAAATGGCGCGGCATAGGAGTTGATGTTACTTTCATGAAGCTGGTTAAAAGGCCGACCATTGCTCATTGGTGGAATTTGCTATCTTCTTCCAAATAGAAAACTCTGCCCAAGACTGCGACCATGAGGGAGGTAAGGGAGAATGTCTCATTGTCAAGAGGCCCGCTGGACTTTGTCCGGCGCACAATCTGGCATTTGGTTTGCGCAACAGCTTGAACCGGAAAATCCGATTTACAATGCCGGCGAATACATAGAAATTAAGGGAAGGCTCGACCGGATTAATTTTGAGCTGGCGCTGCGCCAGGCTCTAAAGGAAGCGGAGGCCTTACATGTTCGGTTTGGCGTAAATGAACAGGGCCCATGGCAAGTGATCCGGCCTGTCTCCGCCTTTCCTCTGCATTTTATGGATGTCAGTGCAGAAAAAAATCCGCAGCAAGCAGCTGAAAAATGGATGAATGACGACCTTTCGCGACCGGTCGATCTCCTCCATGAACCCCTTTTTCGTCAAGCTTTGTTTAAAGTGGAGCCTGACCGTTATTTTTGGTATCAGCGGATTCATCACATTGTGATGGATGGCTTCGGTTCTTCGCTTATCTCACAACGGGTAGCCGATATTTACACTGCATTGATCCAGAACCGCAGTTACGAGGAGGATTCTTTCGCCCCGCTGCATTTAGTTCTGGAAGAGGACCTGGCCTATCGCGCCTCCACGAATTTTGCCCGCGACCGGCAGTTTTGGCTGCAACAGTTTGCCGATCAACCGGACATTGTTACTTTAGTTGATAGAAAGCCCGGGCGTTCTAAACAGGTGCTTCGCCGGTCGGCGGGCCTGCCGCCTGCTGCCGGCCGCTCCCTGCGGGCTGCTGCCCGCAAGTTTGGCGGCGGTTTATCAGAACTGCTTATTGCGGCAACAGCGATATACATACATCGGATGACGGGAACGCAAGACGTAGTCCTCAGCCTGCCGATGATGGGGCGCTTAGGGTCAGTCTCGCTGAATATTCCCTGCATGATTGTGAATTTGCTGCCGCTTCGTTTACAGGTACAGCCCAATATGAATTTTACAGAACTGTTGGGGCAGGTCGCGGCAGGAGTCGGTAACGTACAGCGGCATCAAAGATACCGGCATGAAGAATTACGCCGTGACCTTAAGCTGCTTGGCGAAAATCAGCGAATGGCCGGTCCGCAAATTAATATTATGCCGTTTGAGCATGGATTAGACTTCGCCGGAAATGAAGGGGTCATACATAAGTTGGCGATCGGCCCGGTTGATGACTTGGCCATTAACGTGTATGACAAGTCTGACGGGAACGGACTAAAAATTGACTTCGCCGCCAACTCTGAAATTTACAGCGACAGCGATGTGCGTCTTCACCAGAAGCGGTTTCTCCGGCTGCTTGAAAAACTTACCGTTGCCGAACAGGGCCAGGCCATTGCCAGGAGTGAACTGCTCCTGCCCGAGGAACGCGAGCGGCTGATGGTTCATTGGAACGCAACAGCGCGAACCTTATCGCCTGCCTGCCTGCCGGCGCTGTTTGAGCAGCAAGTTGTCCGGACGCCTGAGAATATTGCCGTAGTGTTTGAGAATACCGCTCTGACCTACCAAGAGTTAAACCTGCGGGCGAATAAACTGGCGCATTTGCTGGTCGCCAGGGGGGCGGGCCCGGAACAATTTGTCGCTCTGGCCCTGCCCAGGTCCCTGGAAATGATCGTAGGCCTGCTGGCCGTACTCAAGGCGGGCGCAGCGTATTTACCGGTAGATCCGGAATACCCCAATGACCGGATTCGGTTTATACTCGACGATGCCCGGCCGGCCTGTGTGCTTACAAACTCCGGGGCGGCGTCCAAGCTGTCTGGAATTAAGGGAGCGCAGATTGTTCTTGATGCAATCGGCACAATAGAGGAATTAAACCAATATCCGGATACGAACCCGGTGGATGCTGACCGTGTTCAGCCTTTATCGCCGTCCAGCCCGGCGTATGTCATTTATACTTCCGGTTCAACCGGTACGCCCAAAGGGGTAGTGATTCCGCATCAAAATGTGGTCAGGCTGTTTAGCGCGACTGAGCCTTGGTTCCACTTCAATTCAGAGGATGTATGGACACTGTTCCACTCTTACGCCTTTGACTTTTCCGTGTGGGAGATTTGGGGGCCGCTATTATATGGAGGCCGTCTCGTTGTTGTGCCTTATTCCGTCAGCCGGTCGCCGGCAGAGTTTTTGCAGCTGCTTGGGCGGGAAAAGGTAACCGTTCTTAACCAGACTCCGTCAGCCTTCTATCAATTCATGCAGGCAGACCGGGAAAATCCGGCGCTGAGCCGGGAGCTTTCCTTACGCTTCGTAATTTTCGGCGGTGAAGCGCTTGAACTTAGCCGGCTGGAAGAATGGTACAGCCGCCATCCGGAAAATGCGCCAACCCTTGTCAACATGTACGGAATTACGGAAACCACCGTGCATGTCAGTTATCTTAAGCTTAACAGAAGCATTGCTGCCAGAAGAGCCAACAGTCTTGTCGGCTGCGGCATACCGGATCTTAATGTGTACGTATTGGATGCCGGCCTGCAGCCTGTTCCCCCGGGAGTAGTCGGGGAACTTTACGTTGCAGGGGCAGGGCTGGCGCGTGGTTATTTAGGCCGCCCCGGCCTGACGGCCAGCCGTTTTGTGGCTGATCCGTTTGGCCCCGCAGGCACTCGGATGTACCGCACCGGTGATTTGGCCCGCTGGCATGAGGATGGTTCCCTGGATTATATGGGGCGGGCGGATCATCAGATTAAGATCCGCGGTTTTCGTATTGAACTGGGTGAAATTGAGTCTGTGCTGGCTATGCATTCCCATGTTGCGCAAGTTGCGGTAATCGTCCGTGAAGACCAGCCCGGCGATAAGCGTCTGGCAGCTTATGTCGTACCTTCCGCTCGAACCGGTTTTGATTCAGATGATTTGCGGCGACACGCCGCCAAGCTTCTGCCTAATTATATGATCCCATCCGCCTTTGTCGAAATTGCGGCTTTGCCGTTGACGCCAAACGGCAAGCTTGACGGGAAAGCGCTGCCGGCGCCTGATTCTGCGGCAGCCGCTGTCGGGCGCGGACCCAGAACGCCGCAGGAAGAGGTGCTGCGTGATTTGTTTATGGAAGTTCTTGCTTTGCCGCGAGTAGGGGTTGATGATAGTTTCTTTGACCTGGGCGGCCATTCTTTGCTTGCTGTGCAGTTGATGCGTAAAATTCATGATTTGCTCGGGGTTCAAATGAGTATTGGCAATCTGTTTGAAGCGCCTACAGTGGCTGGACTGGCCGAACGGCTTGAGATGGGCAGCGGCCAAAGCGCTTTAGATGTGCTGCTGCCGCTCAGGGCAAAGGGTGAAAGCTCACCGCTGTTTTGCATCCATCCGGCAGGAGGGCTCAGTTGGTGCTACGCAGGATTGATGGCAAGCTTGGGGCCCGGTTATCCTGTCTATGGTATACAGGCGCGCGGTATTTCCCGGCGTGAAAAACTGCCGCAGACACTGAATGAAATGGCTGCGGATTATATCAGGCAAATCCGTACCATTCAGCCAACCGGACCGTATCATCTGCTAGGCTGGTCCCTCGGAGGAAACGTTGTTCAGGCAATGGCAGCGCAGTTGCAAAACCAAGGCGAAGCTATAAATCTGGCGGTTCTGTTTGATGCTTATCCAAGCACTGTCTTGCCTTATAAAGCCCCTGACGAGGAAAAGGCGCTTATTGCCCTGCTTGTTTTGGGAGGATATGATCCCGCCAGCTTGGGAGATAAACCGCTGAATCAGGCCAGCGTCCTTGAAATACTCCGTCGCGACGGCAGTGCGCTGGCCAGCCTGGACGAGGAGACCGTTCTGAACCTTAAAACGGTGTTTGCAAATTCAGTCCGCATCTTGAGTGAACACCGGCCAGAACCATTTACCGGGAACATCTTGTTTTTCCGGTCGGCGTCCATGCCTGAGTGGTTCGAACCCATTTGTCCGGAGACATGGAAGCCTTATATCCGGGGGCGAATTGAACAATATAATATTGACTGCCATCATAAGGATATGTGCCAGCCCCAACCGCTTGCCGAGATCGGGTCTATCCTTGTCCAAAAATTGCAGGAAGTAACAAGGACACATGGTGTTTCATCAAAAGAGGGCGGTGATCAGGTATGAATAATCCGTTTGAAAGCGAAAAGGGCGTCTACTCTGTGCTGATGAATGGTGAAGGACAGCATTCCATCTGGCCTGCCTTTCTGGATGCGCCCTCCGGCTGGACCGTCATATATGGGGAGGAAAGCCATCAACTATGCTTAGATTACATCAACTCCCGCTGGACCGATATGCGGCCCAATAGTTTAAAGCCGCAGGTAAAAGAACAATGAGGCTGCGGCTTGACCCGAAAGCAGCGGTTACTATTGTCTATATAACAGCCATGTTTATGACTATAATGGACGGAACTATTGTCAATGTAGCTCTGCCTGCCATCAGTCATGAATTTCACATTCCTCCTCCGGCCGCCAGTGGCGTCAATGTGGGATACTTAGTCAGTATTGCCGTATTCCTTCCCATGGCAGGATGGATTGGGGACCGGTTTGGGACCAAGCGGACCTTTTTAATTGCATTGGGCGTATTTACCTGTGCGTCAGCCTTATGCGGATTCGCCGATCATCTTCAGATGCTGAATCTATTTCGGGTGTTGCAAGGAGCTGGCGGCGGATTGCTGACCCCTGTGGGAATGGCAATGCTGTTTAGAGCCTTCTCGCCGGAAGAACGGCTGCAAGTCTCCCGGTCCCTTATCTTGCCCATTGCCATTGCGCCTGTTGTTGGTCCGGTCATTGGCGGCTTTCTGGTAGAACAGTTATCCTGGCGGTGGGTGTTTTATATCAATGTCCCTGTTGGCATTCTGGCATTGTTGTTTGGTTTGATGTTTCTCCATGAACATAAGGAAACATCAGCGGGCCGCCTGGACCTGCCGGGGTTCTTGCTGTCAGTTCCGGGCTTTTCACTGCTGATGTACGCGCTTATGCAAGGTCCGGCGCAGGGGTGGCGCTCGCCGGTTATTTTGGGTACAGGTTTTTGTGGCTTGATCCTTGTTTGTCTTCTGGTCTTAGTGGAGCTGCGGGTAAAGGCACCGATGCTCGATTTGCGTTTATTATCGGGCCGGCAATATCGGACGATAAGCGTCATCTCATTGCTTAACGCTGCCGGTTTAACCGGGCTTCTCTTTATCTTTCCGTTAATGTATCAGAATGTACTGAAGGCTTCGGCTTTAGAAAGCGGACTTACCACTTTTCCTGAAGCATTAGGAATGATGCTTGCATCCCGGGTCATGCCCTGGTCGTACGAGCGGTTAGGCGCGCGTCCAGTGATTTCGGCCGGATTACTAGGCGCCATACTAACCGTTGCACTGCTCAGCATGACTGGGCCGGCGACAACTCCCTGGACCTTGAGAACTTTATTTTTTGGCATCGGCTTTTTTCTAGGCCATGTGGGGGTCACCGTACAGTTCCTGGCTTTTCATGATATCACTTCCGCTTCTATGGGGAGGGCAACAACCTTGTTCAATGTTCAAAATCGAATCGGCGCCGCCTTGGGTGTAGTGTCACTGGCCGGCTTTCTGGCAGCATTCAGTACCCATTCTGCCGCTGGGACCGGATTGGAACAACAACCGCATTTAGAAGCTTACCGTTTTGCACTGCTCGGTTCCGCCGCTTTTTTATCGGCGGCTCTGATTTTTGCGCTGCGTATCCGGCCGGCAGATACTGCATCAACAGCGCCAAAGCAAGAGCGCAGTGCACCCTTGTAAAGCTATGGATTGCAAG
>NZ_AFGF01000080.1 GCF_000219125.1 Acetonema longum DSM 6540 | reverse complement strand
CCTTTTTCAACGGTTCCCTTAAGCGCGGGCTATTTGCTTGAGCACTATCTTGCCGCCATTATAGCGGACGATCATCTCGGCAGTAAAGTCCAAGATCTCGCTTAATTCCGAGTCCGGCAATTCTTCATCAGCATAAATAACTGACAATAAATCCTTCGTAGCAAGCGTAACCGCCGTGCGCCGGGAATCCGAGGTGGGATTGCCGAAGACGCCCAGATCATCCGCTAAAAAGGGCTTGCCCTCGGTGGATACCA
>NZ_AFGF01000079.1 GCF_000219125.1 Acetonema longum DSM 6540 | reverse complement strand
CGCGGGTACGTCGATACTAGAAAGATGCGAAGCATCGTGAGATCAGGAAGAAAGTAGGTCGCTTTTCGGCGTAGTCACAGCAAAATATCTATTGCCTAGAATCCGAAAAGAGGCGCTTCTGACTGAGCCCGCCCGCAGGAGGCTGAAGTGATGCAGATGGGCCTTCTTCAACGGTTCCCTTTACTGGGCTCTATGCGGACTGCAATCGTCCCCTGCCGGACATCTTGGCCCGGCTTGACGAGGATTTCTCTCACTACACCGTCTACGGTAGCCCGCACGGCGGGTGAAGGCCCGACAATGGTATTGACGACAACCAGGACATCGCCTTCCTTTACGGCAGAGCCAGGACCGACAACAGCATGCACTTTGCCGGACAGTACACTGCGTTGGTCCACCAGAACGCCGGCAGCTGAGACCCAGGCGCTAACCAAGATGATCATCAGAATACTGACGATCAAAAGCCTCTTTTGGTTGCGGGACATCGCATCTACCTCCCCGGCGCGCTCTCGTAACGAGAGGATGCGCCTGCATTATTGAGACGCTACAGGTACAGATCCTGGATATAATACATCGTATCGTGATCTATCGTCTTATTTTCATTATACCTGATTCACGCTAAATAGCAAGTTTATGCGGCACAACCAGCAACCCGCTGCCTACCCGGCGTTCTTTGCCATCCGAGGGTTTATTCATTACTTTTTGGTTGACAAGGATCTCACTGGAACCGCCGCCGTCCAGGTTCATGGCATGGACAGCGCCCAGTTCCTGCATCAGTATGGCCAGTTCCAGCAAGCTGAAGCCAACGCTGCGGCTCTGCCGGCCATCCACCACTACTAACAGGATTTTGCCATCCGGTTTGACGCCTATCGCTGTCCGCGGCGCCCTGCCGCCAGCCACATCGGCGCCAAATTCTTCGATTTTAGTGGTCAGGTAGATACTGCTGTCCTTGACCAGCATCGGTCCGGCTCCCAGGACATGGATGGTTTCATCCCACTGTTTGCCCAGAGTTTGGCTGATGTGGATTCGATCACCTACATTTAAATGGGCCAGTTTTTTCGCAGCTGTGCCATGAGCTGACAGAACCACCCCATTGGTGGGAATGGAAGAATTACCGTTTTGAATGGATACAACCGTTTCGGCAATAATCGTGTATTCAGCGCCGGAGTTGCTGGTACGGGTAGTTTGTCCATAATGGCGGTTATAGAGAATCAGCTCATTGTCCGGGCGCTGATAGTTGACCCCGTTGATAGCAACCAGAGTGCCTTCGGGCAACATGGCTGTTCCCTGATAGTTCACCTGATCAATAATCACGCTGCCGTCATTTAAGATCCCCGCTGCCGTACGCGGCCGGCGCGGCGTGCTGATGATTTCCCCGTCTATTTTCAATAGCCCGATAATCTCGCCGTTAGGGGCGAAATAGGAGCCGTTGACTGCTGCTATCGCATTATGGCGGTTGCTGATTTGGGTCAGTGGTTCTGTTCCCGGAATCATATCATTGGACAGAGCTGGCTTTAAAGCGAATCCGGCCTTGGGATCCAGTTCCAGGATGTAAATGCCCACAGGGCCTTCGGTCCGGCCCCGCACCCAGGAAGTATGGGTAAGGCCAGGTTGGATCTCATCCTGGTTTTTATGTTCATAAATTTTGGCAAGGTCAATGACCAGACGGTCCGGGTTGGTCAGGGTAAACACCTTGGGCGCCGCCACCAGTTTGCAATCGATGACGAAGCGAAGTTTGCCGGGCTCAGGATGACCTATCCGAATGCCTTGGATAAACGGATCCTGCAGACTCATCTGGGTGACGCCCGAATCGTTCACAGCACCGTCAATATCCACGACAATCCGGACCGGATTTGTCAATTGCATCACCTTATAAGTCGGTTTTCCGTTCAAATCAAAAACAACGCGCACCGATTCCGCTGACTCGGTAAACCGGATTTGCTGCAGGGCCAGCTGCTCGGGCGCAGCCCAGCCGGTAACCGCCAGCAAAAACATACATACTATCATTTGAATAAGAATCCATTTTTTGTGCAGTCGCACCATTCTATGTAATCCTCCCGTCTGAAAATCATAATAAATATTTGGGTCGTTCCCCGCATTCTATTAAGAAAGCCAGGCACTACCGTTGTGCCTGGCCCTTGTTAGATACGGTTACGCCGTTTAAGCTAAGCTGGCGGTATAACATATCCCCGAAGCCCGTTCCCCCTGCATGCGCCATGTTTTTTGTCATTTCAGCATCCAGCATGGAACGAAAAATTTCTTCCTGGGAGGTGTCCCCCAACAGGCTGGACTTTTGCACCGTTGCCCGCATGGATTTCATCATCATATTCAGGAAGACGGCTTCCATCTCCTGGCAGGCCTCTTTCAATCGGGGATCTTGTTGGGGGTCTGTCCTTTTCTCCTGCTTGGCGACCGCCGCGTCCAAGTGCTGTTTAAATCCTGCGGCACTGTTTTCTTCTATTGTTTGCCTGCCGGCAAACAAGCCTTCGTTGCCAAGGCCAAGACCGTTAATTTTCATATATCTCACCCGCTATTATAATTTCCTCTGCGAGGTTGCTGCAGGCGCGACGAGGATACGCCGCGCCGCATACGGAGTGGTATGCAAGCAAGTAACCGCAGGAGCAACAACGCAGATGGGCATTTTGCAGCAGCCTTTACATAATTTGAATTTCAGCATGCAACGCACCGGCTGCTTTCATCGCCTGCAAAATCGCGATTACATCCCGGGAAGTGGCGCCCACAGCATTCAAGGCATTTACCACATCTCCCACATTGGCCGTTGAGGGAAGAACTATAAAACTGGCCGGTTTGTCGGAGACAGTTATCTGCTGCTGCTCAGTGACTACTGTTTCGCCGTCTGAAAAAGGAGCTGGCTGGGAAACCTCCGGACGGTTGACAATGCGGACATTCAGACTGCCCTGGGCCACCGCCACTTCGCTGACAGCCACATGGGACCCCATAACAACTGTGCCAGTCCGTTCATTAATCACAACTTTAGCGACGCTGTCCGGTCTTACATATAATTCTTCAAGGGCAGCAACAAATCCTACTACATTTTGCTGGTAATAGTTAGGTATTGTTACAGCTACTGTTCCCGGATCCCGGGCTTGGGATATCGGTCCAAAACGACTTTCCACCGCTTCGGCGATCCGGTTGGCCGTGGTAAAGTCCGGTTGACGGAGACTTAGGGCAATCGTACCGTTGGCGCCGATTTGATTGGGAACTTCCTGCTCTACAATCGCTCCGGAGGGAACCGAGCCAACCGTGGGAAAATTCTTTTGGGTACGGGAACCACCGCCACTCACGGAAAATCCCCCGATAGACAAGGCTCCCTGGGCGACAGCATAAACTTGTCCATTGGCAGCCTTCAGAGGCGCCTGTAAAAGAGTCCCGCCCTGGAGACTCTTGGCATCTCCGATGGAAGACACGGCAATGTCAATGGTATCTCCCGGCTTGGCAAAAGGCGGTAATTCAGCCGTAATCATAACAGCCGCCATATTTTTCGGCCGAAGGTTATCCATGGGAGCAGTGATGCCGAAAGACTTCAGCATACTGGCAATAGACTGAATGGTATATTCCGCCTTATCGCTGTCGCCGGTCCCAGCCAAACCCACCACCAGTCCATAACCAACCAGCTGATTGCTCCTGACCCCCTGCACTTTGGCCAGATCCTTGATCCGGGTATTTACCGGCGCAGCCAGTGCGGCAGTCAGGCTGACTGCCAGCATCGCGATCAGCGATAAACATAATACTTTACGCATAGGCGTCTCGCCTCCAGTCCCTAAGAGACCGTTGAAAAAGGCCCATCTGCTTCGTTGTTCCTGCGGGCGGGCGTTCGACGTACCCTATGAACGCACAGTCTTACGCCCGTCCTCGTCACGCCTTGCACCTGAACCTTTTTGAACGGTCTCAGATTCGAGGCTGCAGATGAGTTTTGCAACAGATTCCTAGAATAAGAAATTAAAGAGTTGGGTCAGCACTCCCTGCTTCTGCTTTCTGGCAATGGGGCCGGACCCTTCAATATTGATTTCGGCGTTAGCTACATAAGTGGATAAAACCGTATTATCGGCAGTAACATCTTCCGGCCGCACCGTGCCGTTGATCAGGATTCGCTGTTCTTCACCGTGCTGCTTGATAGTTTGCTTGCCGCTCAAGACCAGATTGCCATTAGGCTTAATTTCGACAACCTGGACGGTGAGTCTGGCCATAACGGCGTTCTTGTTGGAAATGGAGCCTTTGGTGGCGAAGCTGTCCTTTGAATTGGCGCCAAAACCAGGCAGGAAATCCAAATCGCCCGTACCAGACATGGACATGCTGGATTCTTTGGAATTCGCGGCATCACCACTCCGCAGAGCCGTCATGCTTTCGCTGACAATAATGGTGATGGTGTCCCCCACGGCGTGAGCCTTGCGGTCAGTAAACAGAGTGCCTTTATCCACCCATAAAGATGTAGCACCACACAAGGCGGGAAAGAGAAGTATCAGCAGGCTGACCGTCAGAGTCAATCTTATTTTTGCCTGGTTCACGACTGTCACCTCAGTTCGTTTGATAGGTTAAAACTTGCACCATACCTGCGCTGATCACCTTAGCGGCAACAACCCGCTGGGAGCTTTGGTTGCGGACCTGAATGACCTGCCCGTTCCGACCGTCCTGCAACGCCACGCCTGCGGCAGTAATCTCAATGCCGGCAACTCGTCCCACAATGGTAACCGGGCTGTTGCGTTTCACCTGAACGGGCTGATTCAGCAGGGAAGCAGTAAGAACAGTGCCGGTCATCAGGGTCCGTTTGACCTCCAGTCCGATCACTTTTTCCATATCCGTAATATAATCGGCAGTAAGCCTGCCCACATCCCGCCGTTCCAGCTGAAGTTTTTCAGCCGTCAGCACTTCATGGGCTTTTATCGGCCGGACAGTAACCACTATCGGGGCGAATCTGCGAACGGTGCATTTTAACGGAATACGCTGATATAACGTACCTTCATGCTGCACTAAGAGATAGAAAGACATGGGTGTACTATAACGAATTGACGCGGGAATCTGAACATCAAAAGAAAAGGTTCCCGTCGGAGCCAACCTATCACCCACAGGATCAAGCAGGGTAACTTCAACATCCTCGGAAGCATCTATTACCAACTTTTTTTTCAGACCCGCCAGCGCCGCCTTTTGGAGCCTGTCGCCGGCAAGCAGCTGCGAGGCAGTTGTCACCTGAAATTCCGGTGGCACCTGCCAGACAATACCGTCATAGTCAGCCTGGGCAGCCTGCAATCTAATTCCCAGCAGTTCCCGGGTGAACAGGGTACGCTGCCCCGGGGCCGGCGCAGGTCCCAATTTAATTCTGCTCAGATATTTTATCCGCTGATTGTCAGGGCCCTTGATGGCGGCGATTTCTCCCAGGGTAATGTCCGGCCCTTTCACTATCGATTCGGCCGCGACCGTAATCGCAGTCGCACTATTAGCCCAGACCGTTTTCGGGACAATCAGCGCCATAAAAGCAACCAGCAGCAGCCATCTTTTAATCATACCCTGCCTAGCGTTTCAGCTGAGCTACCTGGGAAAGCATCTCATCAGAGGTGGTGATCGCTTTACTATTCATTTCATAGGCCCGCTGAGCCACGATCATATTCACCATTTCTTCCACGATCTGGACGTTGGACATTTCCAGGTACTGCTGCGCTATGCTGCCGGCACCCTCAGATCCGGGATTGGAAACCACCGGTGTTCCGGAGGCGGCAGTTTCCCGCAGCAGGTTGCGTCCTATATTTTCCAATCCGGCAGGATTGATAAACCGGGCCACTTCCAATTGTCCCAGTTCTTGGGGATCTACCTGTCCGGATATCTTGGCCGTTACAACACCGTTGGGAGAAATGCTGATCTCGGTAGCGTTGTCAGGAATGGTAAGTTCCGGTTCCAGCAAATATCCTTCCGATGTAACCAGCCTGCCGTCAGAATCCTTTTTGAAGGCGCCGTCCCGGGTATAGGCCACTGTGCCGTCCTCCATCATAATTTGAAAGAAGCCTTCGCCTTCAATGGCCACATCCAGTGGGTTGCCGGTATTTTGCAGATTACCTACGGTGTAGATTTTTTGTGTAGCCGCCTGCCGCACACCGTGGCCAATCTGAATGCCGGTGGGAATCTGAGTATCCTCGCCGCTGTTTGCCCCAGCCGCACGGACGGTTGCATACATCAAATCCTGAAAATCGCTGCGGCTTTTCTTATAGCCGGTCGTATTCACGTTAGCCAGGTTATTGGAAATAACATCGATGTTTGCCTGCTGAGCGGCCATGCCTGACCCGGCAGTCCATAAAGAACGCATCATAGTGTATCATTACCCCCATTTCATTATCCTTGTCCTACTGTTTGGCCGCGTCGGTCAATCGGCGGCCAGGAGGCTTCCCGCAAGGGGTCCGGCCTCCCATCTATGCTAAAGTATATCAGGGTTTTTTCAATATTTATGTAGTACTATTTACTCATTATGAGATGAGCCAGTGAAGCCGGGCATTACACCCTCCCGACTTCGTTAGCCGCCTTGTCAAGCAGTGTATCATGGGTTTGGACGACTTTGGCGCTGATTTCATAAGCGCGATAACCGGTGATCATGTTCACCATTTCGGTGACAACATTGACATTGGAGCCTTCAAGCATGCCCTGCTGGATGATACCGGAAGCCTGCGCCGGCGGCTGTTCCCCTTCATAGACGTAGAGACTGTCGCCGATTTTACGCAACTGTTTCTCATTGTCAAATTCGACAAACTGAAGCTGGCCTACTTCTATGGCTTCAGCCTGATCATCATCAGTCAGAGTGACCCGTACAGAGCCATTTTGTCCAATTATCGTCGAACCGTCCAATTGGATGGCGCCCCCCTGTCCCAGCACCCGGTAGCCATCCTGGGTCACCAATTGCCCCAGGCTGTCGCGGGTGAAATTGCCATTTCGGGTGTAGCAGACGCCGGTCGGAGTTTCCACGGCAAAAAAGCCTTTGCCTTCGATAGC
Source organism: Acetonema longum DSM 6540 (assembly GCF_000219125.1). Classification (NCBI taxonomy): domain Bacteria; kingdom Bacillati; phylum Bacillota; class Negativicutes; family Acetonemataceae; genus Acetonema; species Acetonema longum. The sequence goes on along the minus strand of NZ_AFGF01000079.1, from coordinate 43,153 downwards.
CAGGTCCAAAGGATTGCCGGTCACACGGGTAACCCCCATGTCATGCATAGTGACTACCTCGTCTACCTGCACACCCACGCCCAGCCGGCCAATATTCTCTTCCTGGCCGTCATTGATCCGTTTAATCAAAAGGCTGGCAAAATCTTTATTCACCGCCACATCCTTCTTATAACCGGTAGTGTTGGCGTTAGCCAAGTTATTGGCGGTTACATCGGTACGGAGCGATTCTGCCAGCATGCCTGAAGCTGAACTGTAAACGCCTCTAATCATATCTTATCACTCCTTTTACATGCTTACCCCTTTATTGGAGTTAATAGAAGTCAGACTGTCCTGCAGACTTTCCAGGGCATCCAGCGCTTTACCCGTGCCCAATGCCACACAGGAAAGAGGATCGTCGGCCAAATAAGTAGGAATTCCCGTCTCCAGCTGAATGAGCTTGTCCAACCCGTTTAAAAGCGAACCGCCGCCGGTCATGACCATGCCCCGGTCGACAATATCCGCTGCCAGTTCAGGCGGAGTCCGCTCCAGCACGGCTTTAACGGTGTCCACAATACCCTGAATGGATTCAGCCAATGCTTCTTTAGTCTCGGCTGAGCTGATCCTCATGGTTTTGGGGAGTCCCGAAATCAAATCCCGGCCCCGAATCTCGACCACCTCGTTGCGGTCGGGAGGATAGGCCGTGCCGCAATTGATTTTTATTTCTTCGGCAGTACGTTCGCCAATCATCATGTTATATTCTTTTTTGATATAGCGGATAATGGATTCATCAAATTTGTCGCCGCCCACCCGCAATGACTCGCTTAAAACAATGCCGCCCAAGCTGAGTACAGCTACATCGGTAGTGCCGCCGCCGATATCAATAACCATGGAGCCGCAGGGCTGTGAAATATCCAATCCCGCGCCCAGAGCCGCTGCCAGCGGTTCTTCAATCAAAAAGGTCTTTCTGGCACCAGCCTGCATCGCCGCCTCCAGAACCGCACGTTTCTCCACCGTGGTAACGCCTGACGGAATGCAGATCATGATCCGCGGCTTGCCAAACCAGCTACTTCCGGATATTTTTTGCAGAAAATATCGCAGCATATTTTCTGTGGTGTCATAATCGGCGATGACACCTTCACGCAGCGGACGAATGGCTACGATATTTCCCGGGGTACGTCCCAGCATTCTGCGGGCTTCCTCTCCGATGGCCAATATGCGATTAGTATCCCGATCCATTGCGACAACAGAGGGTTCACGCAGTACGATACCTTTTCCCTTCACATACACGAGTACGTTGGCGGTTCCTAAGTCTACGCCAATGTCAGTTGTCATCCCGAACATGAAAAATCCCCTTTCACTACTGGTATGGTTTGTCCGCCGCTAGTCCAAAAAATTAGAGCAAATAGTAGCAACATGTAGACTAAGAAAACATTGTTTTTCGGAAATTTCGCAGTCAAACAGCCTTCTATGTAGTCGAGTCGAAAATCAATCTGTTTTCTTATTACGAGATGCTTCACATCTCTTTAGATTGGCGATTGAATAATACCAGTATCAATCTAGAAAAATAATTCTACATTTTACCTAAAATTCCTCTAATTTTCGCAGGTCGGTTTTCCTTCTTTATATTTTTTTCTCGTGGCTTCACCGCCGCGAATGTGACGTTCAGCCTTATTGGTCTCCAATACCGACTTGACATGCTGGGCCATATGCTCATTAATTGTCGGCAACCGCTCAATCATATCTTTATGCACCGTGCTTTTGCTGACTCCGAATACGGTTGCTGTCTGCCGGACAGTGTGCTTGCTGCCCAAAATATGATTTCCAATGTCCAGAACCCGTTTTCTTATATAGTCTTTCATATCATCGACTCCCCTCGCCGCTGTTTATCGGTACAATATATGCGGACAAAAGGAATTCATGCCAGGAGGTCGTTGAAAAAGGCTCATCTGCGTTGTACAGTCTCACGCGCGTCCCCGGCCTTCCCAGCATCTGAACCTTTTTGAACGACCCTCATATTCGAGGCTGAAGATATTTTTATTTACAAAAAAACAAAATGGCCTTAGCTGCTTTTCAGCCAAAACCATTTTTAGCTCATCAATTTCCAATGACTTCCCGAGGGTTGAGATACTCCCCGTTTTCTTTGATGCCAATATGTAAATGATTGCCCGGTTCGGTGAAACATTCTCCGGTTAAGCCCACCGCCTGTCCGGCGGTCAGTTTCTGCCCCTGTTTCACGAAGGCTTCGGACAGGGAACCGTAGAGCACCTGATAAGGTCCGGATTTCACCACCACTGTCAGTCCGGTCCGGGGATCGTCGCTGATTGTTTCCACTGTACCGTTGAATGCGGCTTTCACCGGTTCTTTCCCCTGGGTCAGGATATCCACTCCGGGATGATAGCGCCAATCTTTGAAGGCAGAGTGATACTGCCAGCCATAATCCAGGCCCGGAGAGCCTTTAACCGGACAAATTCCCTTTTCCGGCACCGAAGACGCCTTGGATGCCGGTTTTTCAACAGAAGCCGCTGGCGGCGGCTTAGCGGCCAGAAGATCCGCCGGTTCCTGCCCCGGAATCAAGCCGGTGACAGAGTGACTGCTCAACGCCTCGTTTTTGGTCACAGCCACTCCCGACTGAACCGCCCCTTGCTGCGCCGGTAAACCGGTTTGTTCTTTCTCCGATTGGCCGTTGGAGAGTTGGATACCGCTGACGACGGCGACTGTAAATATCAGAGCGATGAGAACCAGACCGGTAGCCGTAACGTCCCGCCGGCGCTCAAAGGCTGTAATAGCCGCCAGAATGCGTTTTTTCTTTGCTTGCCAATAATGAACAGGCCATAGTCTGTTGGACATACGATCACCTCTGAGGTGATTCTGCCCAGAATATGCCTGCCTTAAACATAGACCGTTGAAAAAGGCTCGTCTGCGTCACTTCAGCCTCCCACGGGCGGGTTCAGTCAGAAAGCGTCTCTCTCACCTAGCATCTGAACCTTTCTGAGCGGATATCAATGTAACTTTTCAATTACAACACCCGTATAGAAATAGGTCAATATTTCATTAAATGTTCTGCCGTCTTTGGCCATGCCGTTAGCGCCGTACTGGCTCAGTCCCACGCCGTGACCGTAGCCTTGGGTAACGAATTCCAGACCTGCCGGCTTTGGCTGAATGCTGAACCGGGTTGAGCGCAATTGCAGCTTTTCCCGTAAAGCCTGGCCGCTGAAAGTAGTCTCTCCGATCCGCACCCGATCCACTCGCCCGGACTCGGTGGATGATAGTACCTGGGCAATATTTTTGGCGTCGCTTTGGCTGACGGTTACGGTTTTAGTGTCAGTGCCCAGGCGTTTGTCAATGTCCTCCCAGGGAATCAGCCGGTTTTCGCTATAGCGGGGGGCATCCTTATCCCAAGCGCTGGGGACGCTTTGCAGATAGGGGTGGTCCGTCCCCCACACCTCTTTGGCGCTGGCGGTGCGCTCACTGCTGGTAGAATGAAACACGGCCTGGATGGGTTTCCCCTGGTAGGTCAGAATCATGCCCTGGGTTTCTTCCACTGCTTTATTGATCTTGGGCCAATACTTCTGAAAGCCCAGGAAGCCCCAACGGGCTTTCATCTTAGCCTCATCGGCCCATCCCTGGCCCAGACGCGGATCGGTGGTAACATCAGCCCCGGGACGGTCAGCCAAGCCCGCTCCGCCCATAGAGACCATGTTTTGCACCGCATAGGTCCGGGCTGCCACTGCCTGGGCCTTCAAGGCTTCCGGATGAAACTCGGCCGGCATTTCAGCCGCGACTACTCCCTTTACATACTCTTCCAGGTTCATAGCTTTGATCTCATCTGTTTCATGCAGATAGACCCGAACCGTCATTCCATCCTCCTTCTTCGGCGCCGGTCTTTCAGCCTGTACCCAGGCCGGACCGCTGAAAAAAATAATGATGAAAAGCGGCACAATAATTACCAGGAATGCCACACTGACGATCGCCAACGCAAAGCTCCGCATTGTCTCCCTCCGCATTGTACAAGTATATATCTATATCTATGCGGACAAAGTGTGGCATATGCCATAAATTAAAGAAAGGGACGCTGCGGCGTCCCTGCACTCTTGCTTGCCATATATTCATGAAATAAGTTCTTAATCATCCACCCGGGTAATATCGGCGCCCAGGGACTGGAATTTTTCCACCAGCTTTTCATAACCCCGGTCGATATGGTGCAGATGACCGATTTCGGTCTGTCCGCTGGCTACCAACCCGGCCAGTACCAAGGCAGCTCCGGCTCTGAGGTCAGTGGCTTTTACCGGACAGCCGGTAAGGTGGCTGACTCCTTCGATGACGGCGCTGCGGCCGTCGATTTTTATGTTAGCTCCCATGCGCTTGAGTTCATCCACATGCATGAACCGGTTCTCGAATACGGTTTCAGTAACCACGCCGGTGCCTTTGGCCACAGTCAGCATGGCCATGAACTGGGCCTGCATATCAGTGGGAAATCCGGGATAAGGCAGTGTTTTGATGTCTACGGATTTAAAATCGGCGCTGCCTTTGACCCGGATGCCGGTTACGTCTTCTTCGATATAGACGCCAGCTTCCTTCAGCTTGGCAACGACCGGTTTCAGGTGTTCACTGATTACATTTTCCAGACGTACATCACCACCGGTCATGGCAGCGGCCACCATATAGGTGCCGGCTTCGATCCGGTCGGGGATGACCGGGTGAGTCATGCCCCGGAGTTCTGTTACACCTTCGATTTTGATAACGTTGGTGCCTGCCCCCCTGATTCGGGCGCCCATAGCGTTTAGATAGGTGGCCAGATCCACGATTTCCGGCTCTTCCGCCGGGTTTTCCAGGATGGTCTGACCTTTGGCCAGACTGGCGGCCATGATGATGTTTTCAGTGGCTCCTACGCTAGGGAAATCCAGGTAAATCCTGGCGCCGGTCAATCCGCGAGGCGCACGGGCCTCAATGCTGCCATGCCCCATCACGATTTCAGCGCCTAAGGCTTCAAATCCTTTTAAATGCAGGTCAATGGGCCGGGTACCGATGGCGCAGCCTCCCGGCAGGGAGATAACCGCCCGGCCAAGACGAGCCAGCAAGGGACCCATCACCAAAAAAGAGGCTCTCATTTTCCGGACCAATTCATACGACGCTTCACAGCTTTTGATATCATGGGAGTCGATGACAAGTGATGAATGAGTTCGATTCACTGAAACTCCAAGCTGTACAAGCACTTCGGCAAATGTTCTCACGTCCTCCAGGTCAGGAATCTCCTCCAGAACGCTGGTCGAGGATCCCAGAAGGGAAGCAGCGATAATGGGCAGTACGGCATTTTTCGCTCCGCTGACCTTAACGGTCCCGGTCAGTTTTCTGCCGCCCCTGATGACTAATCTCTCCACAAGTAGCTCCTCCTACAACTGTAGCGCCTTGCGTCACCTAAAGCATGGATTATTTTGCAGTCTTTTTCCGCAGCGCGTCGTTGTCGTCGCCTTACATATGTCCGATATGCTCGGCTTCTTCGCCTCGCATTGCAAAAAAAATCCTCGCAAACTAATCCCCTGTTTTAAATGACGCAAGGTGCTCGCACTGCTAATACTCCCTGGTAATGACCGGGGAGCCGATGGTAATGTAAGTTCGGTTGTCATACGGACTGTAGCGCATTGCCAGATTAACGTTAATCCGGCGGCCTTCCACTGTCAGCCAGTCCTGGAGCAACGGCGAATATCCGGTGATACTCACAGTGCCGCCATCACACATGGTGGAAACAACCGTCGCATCCAGGACGTTCAGGACGGTATGAAATCGCTTCGTCCATTCGTCCCTCTCTAGTTTACCATCAAGCCAGCCAACCAGGCAAGTGCTTATGCGCGGTAACCCCCCCATATCTTTAATGATTTGCTCCGCCTTATTTTCCCATTCGCTAAAATTCTCTCCAGGATTTGCTGCCAGAATATTAATTACGATATATCGTTCCGGTGCTGCCGGCAGCCCGACAATCTGGACTGCTGCCGTCACCTGCGCGTGATCATTCCTGTATTCCGCCCTGATCATCCGCTGAGTCTGATCCAAATGACGGCTGACAGAATACTGCTTCCGATCCAGGTTCAGTTTTCCCATGGCAGCATGAACTGTCTCTTCCAAGTCCCTGTTCTCGCTCCCGGCATGCAAGGCTATTTGGGCCCAGCCATTAACATGGGCTTCCTGCACGTGTACCCCGGCGGTGCGCATACTATCCGCCAGCAGCCGGCTGCTAAAAGCCGTCCGATACGATAAGCCGCTTACCCACAGTAAGGAAACCACGGCCAATAGAGTAACAAACCACATTTCCCGACGCCCCATGGTTCTCCCGCCTTTACTCCCCTGTTGGCACGCCGTCTCGGCGCGCTGTATACGGTAATCCTATTTTCAGTGTTTCCAACATTTGGGGGAGTTATGCGTCAGGCTGCAGATGAACAAAACAGGCTGAACTTTGTCAACCTGTTCTAATCACAATATGATTTTTATTTTTCGGCTCCGGCGACTCTCAGACGCACCAAAGCACGCTGTAAAGCCAGTTCAGCCCTGACGACGTCAATATCGGAGCGATCGCCATTTAACCGGGATTCGGCGCGGGCTTTGGCGCCCCGAGCCCTCTCCGGGTCAATTTCAGCGGGAAGTTCGGCGCAACCGGCCAGGATTGTAACCTTGTCCGGCTGCACTTCCATAAATCCATTGCACAGTGAAACCTGATACTCTGTTTCATCCGCCCGTTTGATCTTCAAAGGCCAAATCGCCAAAGAGGTGATCAGCGGAGCGTGTCCGGGCAGAATGCCGATGTCGCCGTCAACAGCGCGGGCCACAACCATCGTGGCCTCTTCCGACAGCAGGACGCGTTCAGGGGTTACAATGTCCAGGCGAAAGGTCTTGGCCATTTGTTATTCCCCCTTCATTTTGCGCGCCTTTTCCACCGCTTCATCAATGGTACCTACCATATAAAACGCACTTTCCGGCAGGTCATCATGCATACCGCTTAAAATCTCCTTAAAGCCGCGAATCGTCTCAGACAGCGGCACATACTTGCCGGGAGAGCCGGTAAACACTTCGGCTACAAAGAAGGGCTGGCTCAGGAATCTCTGCACCCTGCGGGCGCGGGCCACGGTGAGTTTGTCTTCGTCAGACAGCTCTTCCATACCCAAAATGGCGATGATGTCCTGGAGTTCCTTGTAACGTTGCAGTACTTCCTGCACGCCGCGGGCAACCTGATAGTGCTCCTGACCGAGAATGTTGGGGTCCAGGATCCGGGAGGTGGAGTCCAGAGGGTCCACAGCCGGATAAATGCCCAGTTCGGAGATCTGACGGGACAGAACCGTAGTGGCGTCCAGGTGAGCGAATGTCGCTGCCGGAGCCGGGTCAGTCAAGTCGTCAGCCGGTACATAAACTGCCTGCACCGAAGTGATGGAACCGGTTTTGGTGGAGGTAATCCGCTCCTGCAAAGCGCCTACGTCGGTACCGAGAGTAGGCTGATATCCTACGGCGGAGGGCATGCGGCCCAAGAGAGCCGATACTTCAGAGCCGGCCTGGATAAAACGGAAAATATTATCGACAAAGAGCAGTACATCCTGACCGCCAACGTCACGGAAATATTCCGCCATGGTCAAACCGGTCAGACCTACCCGCATACGGGCTCCAGGCGGTTCATTCATCTGGCCGAACACCAGGGCGGTCTTTTCGATAACGCCGGATTCGGTCATTTCCATCCAGAGATCATTTCCTTCACGGGTACGTTCGCCTACGCCGGCAAATACCGAATAGCCGCCGTGCTCAGTGGCGATATTGCGGATCAGTTCCTGAATCAAAACGGTTTTGCCTACACCGGCTCCGCCGAACAGACCGATCTTGCCGCCTTTGGCATAGGGAGCAATCAGGTCTACGACTTTAATACCGGTTTCCAAAATGTTCGGAGTGGTCTCCTGCTGTTCAAACGTAGGAGCCGGACGATGAATCGGCCAATAATCTTCCGCCACGACTTTGTCGGGCTTGTTATCCACCGGTTCTCCCAGTACGTTAAACACCCGTCCCAGGGTTCCTTTGCCTACAGGTATTTTCACCGGCATGCCGGTGTCGGTGGCCTGCATGCCGCGCACCAGACCGTCTGTTGAACTCATGGCAACACAACGCACAGTGTTGTCGCCCAAATGCTGCATTACTTCCGCCGTCAGGCTGACCTTGACGTCCCCTGTTTGGCCTTCGATTTTAACGGCGTTGTATATGGCAGGCAATTGCTCCGGCGCGAACTCAACGTCGACAACCGGCCCAATGACTTGTATCACTCTACCGATATTCACAGGTACCTCCTTATTTCAAGGCCTCGGCACCGCCCACAATTTCTGTAATCTCGCGGGTAATGGTGGCTTGGCGGACTTTGTTATAGTTCAGAGTCAGTTGCGAGATCAGTTCCTGGGCATTGTCAGTGGCCGATCCCATGGCTATCATCCGGGCGCCTAATTCACTGGCTGCAGCCTGCTGCAGCGCACCGTAAATTGTGGTTTCCAGATACTTTGGCAACAGCGTCTCCAGCACTGCCTCGGCGGAAGGCTCGAAAATGTATTCCTGCATGCCGGGCTGAGACTCAGCCGCTTCCGGCGCCGCCAGGGGCAGCAGTTTTACCGTTGCCGGCGTAAAATGGGCCGGAGAAAAAAACTGGGTATAGACGATATGGATCTCGTCGTATTCACCGGCCAGGTAGGCTTGGGTCAGTTCCCGGGTCAGCATGACCGCATGCTGGTAGGTGGGTTTATCGGAAAAGCCGGTATATTCCCGCTCCACCGGATAATCGCGGCGTTTGAAGTAGTCCCGGGCCTTGCGGCCGACTGTGGCCAAGCCGATATCCTGACGTCCCTTCACCTGAGCCAGGGCTTCTTTGATCACATTGGAAGAATAGGCTCCGGCCAGGCCTTTGTCAGCGGCAATGACCAGATAGCCCACTTTTTTTACCTCACGGGCAGCCAGCAGAGGATGCTGCACCTCACCGGCATGAGCGGCTACACTGGCCAAAATTCCGTGTATTTTCTCCATGTAGGGCTTGCCGGCCATGGCCCGTTCCTGAGCCCGGCGGAGGCGGGCCGCCGCTACCATTTTCATGGCTTTGGTAATCTGCTGAATATTTTTTACACTGCGGATCCGACGGCGTATTTCCCGTGCACTAGGCATCTAGCATCACCTCGCCGCTTCTTGTGCCAGTGATTGAGGGTTGGTCACAAAGGTATCCTTGAACTCCTGAATCGCCTTTTTCAGAGCTGCCTCGGTGTCGGCATCCATGGCTTTCTTCTCGCGAATGATTTTGACGATCTCATTGTATTGGGTCCGCAGGAATTTCAGGTAATCCGCTTCAAATTTATTAATCATGTCTACCGGCACATCATCCAGATAGCCGTTGACACCGGCATAAATCGAAAGGACTTGCTCTTCAATGGGGTAAGGAGCGTATTGAGGCTGCTTCAAAAGTTCCGTCATGCGCTGGCCCCGCTCTAGTAAAGCCTTGGTAGCCTTATCCAGGTCGGAACCGAACTGGGCAAAAGCGGCCAATTCCCGGTATTGGGCCAAATCCAGGCGCAGACGGCCTGCTACCTGCTTGGTGGCTTTGATTTGAGCCGACCCGCCGACACGGGAAACTGAGATGCCGACGTTGATGGCCGGACGGATACCGGCGTAGAAGAGCTCGCTTTCCAGGAAGATCTGACCGTCGGTGATCGAAATCACGTTAGTGGGGATATAGGCCGAAACATCGCCGGCCAGAGTCTCTATGACCGGCAGGGCGGTAATGGAACCGCCGCCCAGGGCATCAGAGAGCTTGGCGGCCCGTTCCAAGAGACGGGAGTGTAAATAAAACACGTCGCCGGGGTAGGCTTCCCGTCCGGGAGGCCGGCGCAGCAAAAGCGACATAGCCCGATATGCCTGAGCATGCTTGGAGAGGTCGTCATACACACACAGCGCATGGCCGCCTTTGTACATAAAGTACTCGCCCATGGTAACGCCGGCATAAGGAGCCAGATATTGCAGCGGCGCACTGTCAGCGGCGGTAGCGGCTACGATAATGGTATATTCCATAGCGCCGGCCTGCTCCAGAGTATGAACCACCCGGGCCACAGTGGAGGCTTTTTGGCCGATAGCCACATAAATGCAAATAACGCCCTGACCTTTTTGATTAATAATCGTGTCAATGGCAATGGCCGTCTTGCCGGTGCCCCGGTCACCGATGATCAGCTCGCGTTGGCCGCGGCCGATAGGAATCATGGCGTCAATCGCCTTGATTCCGGTTTGTAGCGGTTCTTTAACCGACTGACGGTCGGCAATGCCGGGAGCCCGGTACTCAACCGGACGGAATTCGGTGGTATTAATCGGTCCTTTGCCATCAATGGGCTGGCCCAAGGCGTTGACTACCCGGCCCACCATAGCTTCTCCCACCGGAACCTGCATGATGCGCCCGGTGCGGCGCACGGTAGCGCCTTCTTTGATAGCAGTTTCGCCGCCCAAGATAACGGCACCCACATTGTCTTCCTCCAGGTTGAGGATCATGCCGTATACATTGTTGTCAAACTCCAACAGTTCACCGGCCATGGCCCGTTGTAGACCGTGAATATGGGCGATACCGTCGCCAACTTCGATTACTGTACCCACATCATCTACATTGAGGTCGACCTGGTAGCGCTCGATTTGCTGTTTAATAATCGCCGTGATTTCTTCCGGCCTTAGTTTCATACTCACCTAGCTTGTCACCCCAATCTTCGTCAATTGCGTGTTGGACAGTGCGGTTTCTAGTGATTTCAGCCGGCGGGCTATGCTGCCGTCAATCAGGCTGTCGCCGATCTTTACGACTACGCCGCTGATCAGGCTCTTGTCCACACTGGTTTTCAAAATTACGGTTTTACCGGTCATTTTGCCTAGCTTAACCGCCAAAGCAGTTTCTTGCTGCGAGTTTAACGGCATGGCGGTCTTGATTTCGGCCTCGATCATATTGCGGGCCGCGTTGGCCAACTGAGTATAGGCGTCAATCATGTCCGGCAAAGCGTTGATCCGGCGTTTGTCCACCAAAAGCAACAGAAAATTCAGGACAAAATCATGAAGATCAGCTTTAAAAATCTTCATAATCGTGTCTTTTTTCACCTCAGCCGGCACCTGGTAATGATACAGCAGGGTAGCTAAATCCTTATACTGCTCCGCAGTTTTCCGGACGATCCCCAATTCCTGCTCCACTTCATCCAGCAAATCCTTTTCCTTAGCCAGTTCGCAAAGGGCCTGGGCGTATTTCGTCGCTAATTGACCGCCTAGCATGACAGTCCACCCTGTTTGTCGTCCAATTTAGCGATAAAGTCATCCACCAGCTTGGCATTGACATCGCTGTTCAGATTCTGACTGATGATTTTGCCGGCGGCAGCAATGGAAATGGCCACCACCTCATTACGGATTTCATGTAAAGCCTGCTGTCTCTCCCGGACGATTTGCTCCTGAGCGCTCTTCAAGAGACGCTCGTGTTCGGCACGGGCAGCGGTCAGAATCTCATCCTTGGTCTGGTCAGCCAGCTTGATGGCCTTTTCCACAATAGCCTGGGCTTCCACCCGGGCTTCGGCCAAGTGCTTCTGATACTCAGCTTTCAGCTCGGCAGCCGCAACGCGGTTCTGCTCGGCTGAATCGATATCAGCGGCAATCTTGGCTTTACGCTCGTCAATGATCTGAATCAGAGGCTTCCAGGCCACTTTGGCCAACAATAACAGCAAAAGCAGAAAATTTATAATTTGCGCTATGAGCGTCGGATTTATAGAAAATAACGATGTTTCTTCCATTACCGAGGGTTCTCCCCTTTCTTACCTATTATGCGTGTTAAAGAAGCGACGGCGCGGAACCGTTGCCACAGTCCCGCAACAGCCCGCCGCTCCACACGACATAATAATTACTTAAATGAACGGATTGGCAAACACCAGTGCGAGAGCAATAACCGCAGCAATAATGGGTATCGACTCAATCAAACCTATCCCGATTAACATGGTCATCAGAATATCGTTCTTTGCCTCTGGTTGTCTGGCCACGCTTTCAACCGCCTTGGTAACAACACTAGCGTCACCTTTAGCGGCGGAGTTGGCGGCAACAGTGACACAAAGTGCGGCAGCCAGTGCGGAAGCCACAGCAATATAAACTTTCTCCACAGTAGTCTCCTCCTTTCCTTAAATCAATTCAGAATGGGACGGTAAAACTATATCAATGATTAGTGGTGGTCTTTGAAAGCGCCTGACAGGCTGACGATGGACAATATGGTAAAGATCAGCGCCTGCACTATGCCGACAAATACGCTGAACGCCAGCCAGGCGGTAGGAGCAACCCAAGGCACCAGCATGGACAGGATAATTAAAAGAATCTCACCGGCAAGAATATTGCCGAATAGACGCAAGGACATGGTCAAAGGCTTTGAAATTTCTTCCATAAGATTAATGGGCAAAAAAACCCAATGGGGCTGAAATAAATGACCAAAATGGGAGATGCCGTTTCGTGACGCGCCGATCACGTGCACCGACAAAGCAATCATAACCGCCATTCCCAGAGTTGTATTCAGGTCAACGGTAGGCGAGGAAAATCCTCCCGGAACCAGACCCAGCCAGTTGGCAAACATCAGGTATAAAAAGAGCGTGATAATCAGAGGGGCAATCGGCTTGGCCTTGGGGCCCGCCGTCTTTTCCAGCTGGTCGATCAGGCCTTCTACCACCATTTCGATAAAGACCTGCCAGCGCCGTTTGGGCACTCCTCTTTCCAGGCCGCGGGTAGCGATAAACACTACCAGAATCACCGCTGCCATAGTAATCCAGGTCATAATCAGGGTGTCCATGTGAAAAATCAGACCGCCCAGCGTAACTACCGTATGTTGTCCTATATGTTCGGTACCATGCATTTGTTTTTACTCACCCCTTTCATACTGTTTTTTTTCTTTCACGTTATCACAATGATTCGGAAAGCTGCGGAAGTAAAAAATGACGGCTCTGATCACAAGCAGAGTCTGAAACAGAAAAAAACCCGCCAGAGCAGCCAGAAAATTGATTTGAGCAAACAGTACCGACAGGACCAGCAGCAGGACTGCCACTGACATTCTGACTATCCAGCCGGACTGCACCGAAGCCACAGCCCGTTCAGGCGGCAAGACAGCGCTTTTTTTGAGCTGATGGCTCAATAACAAGCCATTGGACATACCTGCCGCTACCCCCAGAACAAATCCCGGCGCCAACCGGGAAAACCCGGCCACAGTTAAAAGCAGTGCAATTGCCCCGCCAGTCAGCATCATCTGTAGCATAATTTCTTTTACAGTAAGAAAAAAATCCTGTTCTTCAACGATGCCGCATCTTACCCTTCTTATCTTTGATAACAAGCTTGACTACCGACCACATGGCAGCGGAAAATCCCAGCAATGCCCCGGCAGCTGTGGCCCAAGGCCGGCTATCCAGCCAACCGTCAATCGCCCGGCCGGCCAAGACCCCTACGAGGAGATTGGCCGCAAACATGACGCTGATATTGCCAGCAGCCGCCAAGAGAGTCCAATAGGACCGTTTGTCCTCATCGTCCATCTGCCTCACCTCTGCCAAACTTTCCATAACTTTATAGTAGCCCGTTATCAGTTATTTTATCAAAACTCAGCACCAATGAAAAGTTTGCATTAATTAATTATTCAATTCATTTAATCAATCGAATCAGTTCAATTCTGAAATTTAGAATCCCTATAATATTCCTACAAAAAACAATGAGGCTTATTTTGTCCAATACAAAACAAACCCCCGGTTGTACCCAATTCGCCTGTTCAAAGGCCAGCAGCTACGTCCGTTTTACCGACATTCCCCCGACATTTCCGTTAGGGGCTATTGCCCGTAGCGCTTCGTCTTATAGGAATCTCTTGCATGTTATGTTTTTCTCTTACTTAACTATTTTAGATATTCGTTATACTTTTGCATATTCCTGCTTAGTCTAACAAGATAGTCGAAAATAATACAGTTTTAGTTTGTTTGGCAGGCGAAAGGCGCCGGTTGAGTGTCAATTAGTCCATAACGAAAGAGAATGGCTTTGACAATGCGAGAGGCCGTCAAACCATCGCCATAGGGATTGCATGCCTCGGCCATCATCCGGTAGTAAGCCGGATCAGACAATAACCGGGCTGTTTCACGATATACCGTCTCGCAGGATGTGCCAACCAGCTTCACTGTTCCGGCTGCCAGAGCTTCCGGCCGTTCGGTGGTATCCCTGAGTACCAGAACCGGCTTGCCCAAAGCCGGCGCCTCTTCCTGAATACCGCCTGAATCCGTCAGTATCAGGTAAGATCGGGCTATAGCATTGGCAAAGGGCTGATATTCCAGGGGATCAATCAGGTGCACCCGGGGATTATTCCCCAGCTCGGCCTGCACCACTTCCCGCACCCGGGGATTCCTATGCACCGGGAAGACCATTTCCACATCAGAAAATTCGGCCGTAATCCGGGCCAAGGCCCGATATACATGCCGCATAGGTTCGCCCAAATTTTCCCGGCGATGAGTGGTCACCAGAATGATCCGCTTCGCGGCAAAAGGAATGCGCGCTAAAGGATCGCAAAAGGTATACCGGGGGTCCACAGTGGCTTTTAAAGCATCAATGACCGTATTGCCGGTAACATAAATCGTATCCGGATTTACCGCTTCAGCCAGCAGATTGGCCTTGGCTGTAGCAGTGGGAGCAAAATGCATATCTGTCAGGGAACCGGTCAGTTTCCGGTTCATTTCCTCCGGATAGGGTGAATATTTATTCCCGGTGCGCAGTCCCGCCTCCACATGCCCTACCGGGATTTGGTGGTAAAACGCCGCCAAAGCGGCTACAAAAGTGGTGGTCGTATCGCCATGAACCAAAACAATAGAAGGCTTTTCTGACGCCAGTACGGCATTCAGACCGTTAAGAGACCGGCAGGTAATGTCAAACAGGGTTTGGCCCTGGCACATAATATCCAGATCATAGTTCGGTCTAATCTGAAACAGCCGCAGGACCTGATCCAGCATCTCCCGGTGCTGAGCCGTCACTGCTACTATCGGTTGGATCCACTCAGGATATTTCGCCAGTTCCAGCACCACCGGCGCCATTTTGATGGCTTCCGGCCGGGTGCCGAATATCGTCATGACTTTTAATTTCGCCAAACTCTCCCACTCCCTGACACAAAAAATAGATCATACAGGAACGGCGGGCAAACGCCCGCCGATAGATGAAAAGCGAAAAAAGCTCAATGGGTTCCCAAAGAATTGGAGCCTTTTAATACGCCGATCTTTTTGGCGCCAAGAACGGCTGATCCTAATAACGCCAGTAGGATCAACGCGGCGGATACTTGATTGACCAGTGTCAGTATGATGGCGCTGACGCCAAGGCAGCCGCTGATCAAATACATCAAGAGAACCGCCTGGCGCTGGGACAGCCCCATGGCCAGCAATCGGTGATGGAGATGACCTTTATCTGGCTTAAAGATAGGTTGTCCGCTTAAATAACGGCGTATGATGGCAAAGGCCGTATCCATAATCGGCAGCCCAAGGGCTACCGCCGGCACCACCAGAGCAATGGTAGCGGCGCTTTTCACCGTACCCAGAACCGAAACTGCCGCCAGCATATAGCCAAGGAACATACTGCCGGTATCACCCATAAAGATTTTTGCCGGATTGAAATTGTGCTGAAGAAATCCCAGAGCACTGCCAGCCAAAGCCGCGGTCAAAATTGCTACCGTCCAAAAGTTCTGCTGGGCTGCTACCAAGAGAATAGTAAGGGAAGCGATAGTGGATACACCGGCAGCCAACCCATCCAATCCGTCAATCAGATTCAAGGTGTTAGTCAGGCCCACCACCCAGAAGATGGTCAGAGGGATGGACAAATAGCTTAAATAAATTATATCGCCAAACGGATTCGTCAGCCATTCAATACGAATCCCGAACAGCACCAGTACTGCGGCAGCGGCAATTTGTCCCAGCAGTTTCGCCCTGGGGGAAATCTGCTTCATGTCGTCAACAATACCTACTGCCAAAATCACGGTACCGCCCAGCATCAGGCTAAGAATCTCCCGGTTTACGTACAAACTGGCCAGGCAAGCCAGAATAAACCCTGCATAAATCGCCAGACCGCCCATTCGTGGGATGGGTCTGGTATGCACTTTGCGTGCGTCCGGCGCATCCATGGCGCCGACCCGGACCGCCAATTCTTTTACATAAGGAGTTAATAAATACGTCGCCATCAAGGCTACGGTAAAGGCCAGAACATATACTTCTAACATGAAATGTTGCACCTCGTTTCTAACAAAACCCATTGTAGCTCATCCCATGAGTCGTGTCAATGCGAATCCTGCGACATAATATTCGCTGTTAGCGCTTGTCATGGCTAGTTTTGTCACCAACGGGAAACTATATGCACCATTCATCGGCAATGCTTTCATTTTAGCACAATTCTGCCGCCTTGTATATCCATCTTACAGCCATGCCGGCAGTTTAGTATAATTTTTCCAAATCAAATGTTTAATTATTTTGAACTGTACGGGGAAGTAATCCTTGGGCGTTTTCAAAAGCATGTGGGGGTTTACGCCCACACACTACCGGGAAATCCTACAAAAAAATATCTATCTATACATATATAATAAAAAGCTTTCGGAAACTTAACCTCCGGAAGCTTTTTGTTACATCTTTTATTGGACCTAACAAATTCGGGGAAGCTGATCGGCTACCGGCATATCCAAAAGCCTGATGCCGCCGATTAAGGTCCGCAGACCGACCTGTCCCGCCGGAGAGTCGGTAACCTTACCGATAATACCGGCCTCTTTGCCGTATTTATGCCCTTTCAAAATAGCCAGCAGCCGTTCACTGGCCTGAGGCTGGGAAAAAATTATCATTTTCCCCTCGTTGGCCAGATAAAGCGGATCAAAGCCAAGGATGTCACACGCCGCCGCTACCTCGGGCTGAACCGGAATCGCCGCTTCTTCGACGAGAATCCCTACAGCCGCCTGTTGGGCGATTTCATTAAGGGTTGTCGCCAGGCCGCCCCTGGTGGGATCGCGAAGTACGGCAACATCGGGAACAGCCGACAACAGTTCTTTTACCAGTCCATTTAAGGGCGCACAGTCACTGGTCACTGTTTGCGGCAGTACCAGGCCATGGCGCAGAGCCATAATCGCTACCGCATGATTACCCACCGGACCGCTGAGTATGATGTCCTGTCCCGGCCGAACCCGCGTCGGAGATATGCCGGTCCCATCGATGACCGCGCCAATGCCGGCGGTATTGATATAGATGCCGTCAACCGCACCTTTTTCCACCACCTTGGTGTCTCCGGTGACAATAGCAACACCCGCTTCCGAAGCAGCTGCCTGCATGGACTCGACAATCCGGATCAGGTCGGCAACCGGAAACCCCTCTTCGATAATAAATCCGGCGGAAAGGTAGTGGGGATCGGCGCCGCACATGGCCAGATCATTGACCGTGCCGCAAACCGCCAGCTTGCCGATGTTACCGCCGGCAAAAAACAAGGGCTTTACCACATAAGAATCGGTAGTAAATGCCAGTTTAACTCCCGGCATGTTAATCCTGGCGCCGTCATGGAGTTCATTCAGCGCTGCGTTGGCGAAAGCGGGCAGCATCACGCCTGTCACCAGATCATGGCTCAACTTGCCGCCGCTGCCGTGGGCCAGCCGAATCCGTTTATCATTTATATCATTCATATTATTCATACCTGCCACCTTCCACACTGCAGAAAAACACGCACTACCAGGATGTTAACCACACTATTCAAACTTGCCACTTTCCTGCTCCATATTTATACCAGGCCGCGCAGGTTCCTTCCACCGATACCATGCAGGATCCCACCGGATGCTCGGGAACGCAGGCTTTACCAAATAACAAACAGTCGGCTGGTTTAATGATGCCGCGCAAAACCTCACCGCACCGGCAGGCAGCCTGTTCGGAGGCCTTTTCCACCTGAAGCGGCAAAGCGGCCAAAGCGTTAAAACGACGATACCTGTCATTGACTCCCAGTCCCGAAGCCGGGATAACCCCCATGCCCCGCCAGGCCGCATCGACAGTTTCATAGACTTGGGTTAGTACCTGCCGCGCCGCCGGATTGCCTTCATGTCTGACGATACGGCGGTATTGGTTTTCCACTATGGCCGTGCTGGCATGGATCTGCCTGGCCAGCATGTATACCGACTGCAGGATGTCCAGGGGATCAAACCCGGCAATGACCCCCGGCAGGTGATATTTCTCTGCCAGGAAGCAATAAGGCTGTTCTCCGATCATTGCGCTCACATTCCCCGGCAATAAAAAGCCGTCCACCCTGACCTCCCGGTCGGCAAGCAGGGCACTGAGAGCCGGCGGCACCAGCTTATGCGCCGACAGCACGTAAAAATTCGCAAGGCCGCGTCTCTCGGCCTCCAGCACGGTAGCGGCAGCCAGGGGGGCCGTTGTCTCGAATCCGACCGCCAGAAAAATAATCTTCTTTTCAGGATGGGCGGCGGCAATATCCAGGCTTTCCAGGGGTGAATAAACAATCCGAATGTCAGAACCGGCCGCCTTTTCCGCGGCCAGGCTGGACGCCGACCCCGGCACCCGCAGCATGTCGCCGAAAGTGGTGATGATAACGTCTGGCAAGCGGCTATAGGCCACAGCAGTGTCGAGATAATCGTTGGGCGTGACGCACACCGGGCAGCCCGGCCCGCTGACCAGTTCCACCTGAGGCGGCAGCAGTTGACGGATGCCTGCCCGGAAAATGGCTACAGTATGGGTGCCGCACACTTCCATCAGTCGCACTGGTTTGGTGATCAGCCGATCAATTTCTCCGGTAAAAAATGCGGCGGCTTGCCGCATTGTCTCCTGCCGGTTATTCAGCATAGCCGGCCAATTCCTTAAGCAACTCCGTAGTACGCCGGGCTTCTTCCTGGTCTACCTTCTGAATGGCAAAACCGGCATGCACCAGGACAAAATCCCCGATTGTCACGTCAGGCAAGAGCATCAGGCTGATTTGACGGGTGATCCCGCCGACTTCCACCGTGGCTAAAAGATCAATGATATCGATAACCTTTGCCGGCACCGCTAGACACATTTTTATCTGCTCCTTTCGATCGCGACCGCCGCCTGGCCCAGGCATAAGCCGCCGTCATTGGTTGGCACCTGGCGGTGTATCAGTACGGTAAAATCTTTTTCCAGCAATCCGGCGACTTGCCGCAAAAGGGTCATATTCTGAAAAACGCCGCCGCTCAAGGCCACTTTGCGAATGCCCGTTGTTTTACTTAACCGCCGGGTCATATCGGTGATGGCCGCCGCCAGGGTTGTATGAAACGCCGCCGCCAGTTCGGCTGTTCCGCGCCCCTGCCCTATGGCCTGCACCATAGCGGCGAAGGTGGGTCGAAAGTCCAGTTCCCGGACGTTGCCGGCGGTGATATCATAAGGCAGAGTGTCCCCACGAGCGCCGGTTGCCGCCAGTTCGAGTTCTACCGCCGCCTGGCCTTCGTAATGGATATGGGTCCGGATACCGAGAATGGCCGCCGCAATATCGAACAGCCTCCCGGCACTGGAAGTGAGCGGGGCATTGATTCCTTTCGCCGCCGCCTGGATGGTCATTTGCCAGCCCTCCGGAAGCAATCGGGCCAGAGGTATGTCCAGATTCACAAAATCTGCATTATACAGTTCCTGGAGCATCCAGGCCGCCGGCCGCCAGGGCTCTTTAATGGCCCGGCTCGCGCCCGGCAGCGGCAAATACCGGCAGTGGGCCAGACGAGTAAATTCCCGGCAGTCGGCCAGCAAGAATTCACCGCCCCACAGGTGTCCGTCACTGCCGTAGCCGGTCCCGTCAAAGGCAATGCCGATAACCGGTTCCTCCAGGCCATGTTCGGCCAGGACGGAAGCGATATGGGCGTGATGGTGCTGCACGGCGATCCGGGGAAGATTCCAATGATCAGCATATTTCGTCGACAAGTATTCGGGATGTAAATCACAGGCCACGACTTCCGGCCGGATGCCCAACAGACCTTGGCAGTGTCCGATGGTTGCTTTATAAGATTCAAAGGCAGCCATATTCTCCAGGTCGCCCATATGGACGCTGACGAAGGCTTGGTCTCCTTTAGTCAAACAAAAGGCATTCTTCAGTTCGCCGCCGCAGGCCAATACCGGTGGACCTGGCCGTACCAGGCGGATTGGAGCCGGGGCCAGGCCCCGGCTCCGGCGCAGGATATAGGGTTTATCATTAAATATCCGGACCACTGAGTCATCGGCCCGGTAATGAATTTCGCGGTTGTGAATCAGAAAATAGTCGGCAATCCCCGCCAGTCTGGCTATGGCATCCCCATCAGTATAAGCTATCGGCTCGTCGCTGCTATTGCCGCTGGTCATGACCCAGACATCCTCAGGCGCCAGCAACAGCCAATGCACAGGCGCATAGGGCAGCATCACGCCAAGACAAGGATTGCCCGGCGCTACCGCCTCAGCCAGGCTGTAACCGGCTGTCTTGGCCAGTAAAACAATCGGACGAACAGCGCCGGTAAGAAAAGTTTCTTCCGCCTGTGACACCAGGCAGTGCCGCCGGACAGACTCCAGGCTGCCGCCCATCACGGCAAAAGGCTTATCTTCGCGAATCTTTCTGGTCCGTAAAAGTGTCACCGCTTGTTGGTTCATTGCATCGCAAACCAGGTGATAGCCGCCGATTCCTTTGACAGCCACAATGGCGCCGTTTTTAAGAAGACGCCGCGCCTCTGTTAAGGGCTGGCCCGCCGCTTCTTGGCCATCGGAGTTGAGCAGGCGATACCGGGGCCCGCACACCGGACAGGCATTGGGTTGGGCGTGAAACCGCCGGTTGGCAGGATCATCATACTCGGCCTGACAGGCCGGACACATGGCAAAGGGGTCCATAGTGGTACGCATCCGATCATAGGGAACACCGGTAATAATAGTATAACGGGGACCGCAGTTAGTACAATTGGTAAAAGGGTAACCGAACCGCCGGTTATTGGGGTCGGCCATTTCCCGGCGACAGTCGGGGCAGGTAGCAATATCCGGGGATATAGTTGCTGAATGAGTGACAGATATCAGGCTTGATTTAATTTCAAATTGTGTTTCGCCTTTTAACGGCAGCGCTATGATCATCATATCCGCAATCACGGCCAATGGTGGCGCCTCGGCTGTCAAGCCCGCCACAAATTCCCGCAGGGCATGACTCGCTCCCTCAGCTTCGATCCTAACCCCAGCCCCGTCATTCAGCACCCAACCCCTTAAATGATGCCGCCGCGCCAGATTATACACAAAGGGGCGGAACCCCACCCCCTGCACAATCCCGGCAATATGAATCCCGATCCGCTCAATGTTTCCCAGCGTGGCACCGGTCTCCTCAACCATTTTCCCACACCTCTGCCTGCCAGCCTTTGAGCTGAGCGATAACCGCCGCTATGGCCGGTTCGATCATAGCGACAACGGCGGGCGTCAGATCGAGACCCAGGTCAAGGACTGCCGGCTGCACTCCGATGATGACCACTTCCTCAACCGGCTCATCCAATACTTTGAGCGCGGCCAGCACATCTTTCAGGCCCAATTCGTGCAGTGATACCTTATCCTGAAAATAGGCCTGGACGGCCTCGCCGGTCAGGCGGTAGAAACTGCCGGGCGGCTGGCCGCCGTCAATGGCATCGATGACCAACAGCCGGGCAGACCCGGTAATAAAGTGCAGTAGCTCCATGCCCAGGGTACCGCCATCCAGAACCTGCACGGGTTCGGTAAACCGGTAACGCCGCTGCAGTTCCTCAATAACTCTGACGCCAAAGCCTTCATCCTGCAGCAGAATGTTGCCGATGCCCAACACTGTTATCCGTTTCACCGTTTTTATCTCCTATCTGTGTGTCATCCAAATTTGCCCTGACCGGCAGTGAATCGGCTTGGGGCCAGTCCCGCCCTTTTATGGGCTGTCTGCCGTTTTAGCCACTCTGTCCAGTCATTCAATCCGGCGCCAGTCCGGCAGGAAACAGGAGCAATAACAACCGCCGGGTTAAGACTGACAATATCTTCGGTTGCCCCCGCCATATCAAAACTGGTGTAAGGCAACAAATCAATCTTATTCAAAATCACTATCCCGGCTTCTTTAAAGACAAGCGGATATTTCAGCGGTTTATCCTCGCCCTCGGTAATGCTCAGGACCGTAGCTCTGGCGTCTTCACCTATATTAAATTCGGCCGGGCAGACTAAATTGCCGACATTTTCAATGATAATCAGATCAAGCCCGCTTAAGTCCAGCTTGGTTATGGCCTCTTGCACCATGTTCGCATCCAGATGACAACCGCCGCTGGTATTGATCTGGACCACCGGCGCTCCATGCCGGGCGATGCGGTCGGCATCCTTGGAAGTAAACAGGTCCCCCTCAATCACAGCCAGGCGCAGTTCGTTCCCCAATGCCGCAATCGTGTGTTCCAAGAGGGATGTTTTGCCGGATCCGGGGGATCCCATTAAGTTCAACGCGAAAATGTTATAACTGGACAAGAGAGCATTGATTTCGGCGGCAATTTGATCGTTTTTGCCCAGAATATTTTCTTTCACCTGAATTTCCAATTAGTCTACCTCCAGATAGTCCACTCTGAGTTCCCGGCCGGAGATGACCGCCACTTTGGCCGAGCCGCAGGCTGAGCAAAGAAACCGGTACCCTTCCACGTCAAACTTCCGCCCGCAATCCTGACACTCAGCCACCAGAGGCACACCGGTGATGGCCAGTTCAGCTTCAGCCGCTATGGTGCCTTGGGCAACCGTACTGAAACAAAAGCGCAGTGCTTCCGGTTCCACTCCGGTCATTTGCCCGATCAAAAGGTTTATTTTTGTTACTTTTTTCGCCTGATGACCAGCCGCGTTATCCAGCGTGATATCCAATACGCCTTGCGCAATCGCCATTTCGTGCATTTTGCTTAAACGACGGCCTGCAGGCCGCGCTCCGCCAATTTTGCGGTGATGTCGGACGGCGAGATCCGGGCCGGATTGTAATCAACGGTTGTCTGTCCGTCATGGGCATGAACGTGGACATGATATACTCCCGGTAATCCCAACAAACTCTTTTCCACTTCTTTGGCATTGCCAAAACCATTCACGATAAGCTTGATTTGCGTATTGCCGCCGCTAGGCCCGCAGCCGCAGAACTTACACATGAGAAATCCCCCCATTATTTAATGTGACGTCAATCTGTTGCCGGCGCAGCCTTGTTAGCGGAGTACGCAGGGGAAGCATCGCCCGGTTGCTCGACGCGATCAGGCCGTTCCTCCGCTTCATCCGCGATTTCTTTCAGGTCCACAGGTTCATGGCGCAGAAACTTCACTCCCGAGAACATGCTGGATATTTCCCCTTCCCGTTCTATAAAGTCGGCCCGCACCACCATATAGATATGGCCGATGGCAGACAGCATAATCATCCAAGCCGCATAATGATGAATGAGATGAACATAGTATTCACCACCCAGCCAGTCGTTCCAGGGCCCGAAGATTTTGGCGCCCCAACTGTCCGGGTTGACCATATAGTACATGGCGAAACCGGTAATGATTTCAATCGCTATCAGGGCATACAGGGCCACGTAGGAAGTCCGGGCCAGGGGATTTCTCAGGTAAGGTTTATGCTGGGGCAACAGAAATAAATAGTGAAGGGTCACTTCCTTCGCGCCCAGCCAGTATTCTTTGGTCCAGAAACGGGGAAACAGGCGGTCTCCCTTGTTCATGATAAAGCCGTAAATCCGCAAAATAAAGGAGCCGACAAAAACATACGCCGTGATAAAATGAATATACCGGATGGTTTCCATGGACAGAGTCTGGCGGAAGGCGTAAGTCGGCTCAATGCCCTGACTGCCGATGAAAAACGGGTTGCCGATATACAAACCGGTAAAGAAGAGAATGGGGACGCTGTACGCCATGATCCAGTGAAATATCCGCAGCCAAGGACTGAAAACATAATATTCTTTCGAACTGTTCATTGCTTTCCCTCCTATAGCTTTATGTAGGGATCAGTGTGCACAATACTAAGCTTGTTGCCCTGAACGTCATACAGGTGAGTCGCACAGGCGAGACATGGGTCAAAAGAACGAATAGCTTTTAGAACTTCCAGGGGTTTGTCGGCGATTTTAATTTTGGTATCGATCATACTGGCTTCATAGGCCCCATAACCGGCTTGGTCGTCCCGAGGGCAGGCGTTCCAGGTGGTAGGGACGATGGCCTGATAGTTGGCGGTTTTTCCGTCTTTGATAACAATCCAGTGTCCGAGGGCGCCCCGGGGGGCTTCGTGGAGGCCAATACCTCTGGCCTCTTTGGACCAGGTGGCTGGTTCCCATTTAGCGGTATTGGCCACGGCAGTGTCACCGCTCTTGATGTTTTTGATAAGTTTGTCGAAGTAATATTTGTTGATGTAAGCCCAGAGCTGGGCCTCCAGGCCGCGGACAGCCGTTCGTCCGACGGTGGTCGGCATCCATACCTCAGGCGGCGCGTTAAGGACTTTGGATACGGCTTCGATTTGGTCAACAATCATTTTTTCAGCCCAGGTCGGCTCAATCAGGCCTTTTTTCACCTTGGTATAGATAATGATGTAACGGGCCAAAGGACCGACTTCGGCCGTTTTTCCCCGCCATTTTGGCGTCTTGATCCAGGAGTACTTGCCTTGTTCGTCAAGATTCTTCCATTCTTTTCCGGCGGTATATTGGGGCTCGGTCGCTCCGGCCCAGGGATGGACGTCCTGGCCGGGTTCGGGATAAGTGTACCAGGAATGCTCGACGCCTTCTGCGAGAATGGCCGGGTCGGCATAATCCTTGCCTTCCAGGTTGAAGTACTCGGCTTTGGCCAGGCCTTGACCGAAATTTTCGACGACGCCGTTGCTGCGCAGCAGAAGTTTTTTATGAAAATCACCGTTGGTGATGCCGGTGTAGGGCTCGTCAGGAAAGTCACCGTAGCCCAGCACCCGTTCCTTGGCCAAACCGCCGCCGTCCACGTAGCCTTTTTTTACGTAAATGTCACCAATGGCCAGCAGGTCGGGCAGGTAGAAATAATTGACCAGGTTGAGGGTCAAATTGATCGATGTATCGACGACCGCCAACCGCTCGGTGTTGATCGGAGCATTCATATCATTCATGGAAATGGAAGAAGGCATACCGCCGACGATGAAATGCGGATGAGGATTCTTCCCGCCGAAGACGACATGAGAGACCACCAGTTCCCGCTGGCGATCCAGCATGTTCAGATAATGGGCCACAGCCATGAGGTGAACTTCCGGCGGCAAGAGGTTATAGTCGGGATGGTCCCACCACTGGCCGGCGAAGATGCCAAGTTGGCCGCTCTCGACGATTTTCCTGACTTTGTCCTGGATGGTTTTAAAATATAAGGTGGTTGCCTTGGGAAAGTCCTTGGGATAGGCGTCGGTATCCAATTCCACCGGACCGGCCAGCGGCAGGCGGTATTTCTCCAATACGGCGTTTTGCAGCGCAGCGACAGCCGCCGGATCGGCCTTAAGGGCTTCCACCGGGCTGACCCAGTCCAGGGCATGCAAGTGGTAAAAATGAACCAGGTGATCGTGGATATTCTGACTGGCAGCCATAATATTGCGGATGTAGTTGGCATTTTTCGGGATCTCAATGCCCAGGGCGTCTTCCACCGCCCGCAGCGATGCCAGGGAATGGACGGTTGTACACACGCCGCAGATGCGTTGGACATATGCCCAGACATCACGGGGATCCCGGTCTTTTACAATCAATTCGATGCCGCGCCAGGCAGTGCCGCTGGACAGAGCATCCTGAACCTTGCCGCTGGCTTCGTCTACTTTTATTTCCACCCGAAGGTGTCCCTCAATCCGGGTAACGGGATCAACTACCACTCGTTTCATGCTTCCGGCCTCCTTACGTTGTCAGCTTGTTCGTTGGTTTGTCGCGATTTTTTCTGGGCTACTGACAGGGCGGCATGAACCGCAACAGCGGCTGTGGCTGCACCGGCAACGACGGCGCCTACCATGTCGGCGTTGGCATTCGTGCCCGGAACGGGAATGTTGGGCAGTCTCTCATAGAAGGGATCTTGATCCCAAAAATTCTTGCTGCTGCAGCCAATGCAGCCGTGACCGGACTGAATGGGGTAGGATAACCCGTTCCACCAGCGCAGATTGCCGCAGGAGTTATAGGTTTCCGGTCCGCGGCAGCCGAGTTTATACAGACACCAGCCGGCTTTAGCCCCGGCGTCGTCAAATCTCTCCGCGAACATGCCGGAATCAAAGAATGGCCGGCGGTAACAGGTATCGTGAATGCGGTTGCCGAAAAACTGCTTGGGCCGGCCTTGGCTGTCAAGAGGCGGCAATTGGCTGAACAGCGCGTAGTGCATTACGACGGCGGTCATAACTTCGGGGATGGGAGGACAGCCCGGGACTTTAACAATGGGTTTGCCGCGCACAACATCGCTCACAGCCACCGATTTCGTGGGGTTGGGCCCGGCGGCCTGGATGCCGCCCCAAGCGGCGCAGGAACCATATTCAATAATAGCGGCGGCACCGGCAGCCGCTTCTTTAAGCACTGTCAGGAACGGCCAGCCACCCACCATGCAGTGGATACCGTTATCGGCGGTAGGCACACCGCCTTCGACAGCCAGAATGTATTGACCGGCGTACTTTTTCATGGTCTCCTGCAGGTGATGTTCAAATGGCTCACCGGCAGCAGCCGCCAGGGTGTCGGAGTATTCGAGGGAGATCATGTTAAGGATAAGGTCCGAAGCCATCGGCGAAACCGATCGGATAAAAGCTTCATCACAGCCGGTGCATTCGTGGCCATGGAGCCAGATGACGACCGGCAGGGCTTTTTTTTCGGCGGCTTCTACCACTTGGCGCACCATGGCCGCCGGTAATCCCATCAGGGCGGTAAGGGCTGTGCAGGTCTTGAGAAAAGAGCGGCGACTCATGCTTTTTTGCTCAAATAAATCCCATAAAGAAGTCCCTGTTGTCATGTGTTAACTTGCCCCCTTATGTACTATAATACAGTGCAAATTGCAACTCACGTTGTTTCCATTGTAATAAACATTTATTATTTATGCAAGACTCAAACCACGTCCAATCGCGAACGAAGTCTTGTTTTACAAGGATTAAACTGGTTAGTCCTTCATGTGTTATGTAATCATTTTATTGTATTAATATTCAATTGTGACAGTTCTATATGAATAAGTGTTAAACGATCACAATCCTCATCCGAATCGTATTGTGAAAGGATGAAATAGTGGTTGATTGCAAATTGGCATAATATTAGAATGGCATAAATAATACTGTGTAAAATATTTCACATTCCAGCGGATATTTGATCCGATTGGTCAATAATTTTTCGATATTTCAAAAAGAAAGCGGCAAAATATTAAAAATACCAAAAGGGCATTGCAATCCTGTGTTAAACCAAGACTTGCAATGCCCTTTTCAAAGTTTTATATATTCTACCGTTTATCTGACGAGGTAAATTTCGGTAATTCAAGGCAATAGCACTCCAACCCGGCTTCCTGAGCCAAGGTGACCGCCAGTTCATCCGGATAAGGATAGTGAAACACCACCCGCTTGATCCCGGCGTTGATAATCATCTTGGTACAGGCAGAACAGGGCTGATGAGTGCAATACAAGGTCGCCCCTTCAATCGTTACGCCGTAAAGGGCCCCCTGGATGATGGCGTTCTGCTCGGCATGCAGTCCCCGGCACAGCTCATGTCTCTGCCCGGAAGGAATTCCTTGAGCCTCACGCAGGCAGCCGGCATCCAGACAATGGACCAGCCCCTGAGGAGCGCCGTTGTAGCCGGTGGTCAGAACCCGCTTGCCCTTGACGATCACTGCTCCTACCTGGCGGCGGCAGCAAGTGGAACGAGTAGCCACCACCCGGGTGATTTCCATAAAATATTCATCCCATGTCGGACGCGCCATGCCACCACATCCCCTTTGGCTATTTCGTCCCGAAAATCCGGTCGCCGGCATCCCCCAGCCCCGGCACGATGTAGCCATGGTCGTTGAGCTTCTCGTCCACTGCGGCTGTATAGATCTCTACATCAGGGTGGCTTGCGTTGACGACCTGGACGCCTTCAGGAGCAGCTACCAGGCACATCAGTTTAATCGACTTGGCGCCTCTGGCTTTGAGCATGTCGATGGTGGCCTTGCTGGAGCCGCCGGTGGCCAGCATGGGATCAATGATGATAAAATCCCGTTCAGCCACATCGGTAGGCAGTTTGCAGTAGTATTCCACCGGCTGGAGAGTTTCCGGATTGCGGTATACGCCCATGTGGCCCACTTTAGCGGCCGGAATCAGCCGCAGTACGCCGTTGACCATCCCCAGGCCGGCCCGCAGGATGGGTACAACTCCCAATTTTTTGCCGGCCAGCATTTTGCAGCGACATTTCGCCACCGGCGTTTCGACCTCAGTCTCTTCCAGCGGCAGATTGCGGGTCAGTTCGTAAGCCATCAGCATGGCCACTTCCTCCAGAAGTTCCCGGAACTCCTTGGGCCCGGTCTTAACATCCCGGATCAGGGATAGTTTGTGTTGAATCAACGGATGGTCAATAATGTGAACTTGCATATGATTCCTCCTCATATCTTGTTAACCGGCATACAGGGGATATTTGCCGCACAGCTCCCGGACCATTTTTCCGGCTTTGGCGTGGATGATCTCATTTTCCGGGTTATGCAGGGCCAGGGAAATAATTTCACCAATGACCGCCATATCCTGCTGCTTCATTCCACGGGAGGTCACTGCCGCCGTGCCGATACGAATGCCGCTGGTGACAAAAGGGCTGGCCGGATCAAAAGGAATGGCGTTTTTATTGACAGTAACGCCGGCTTCATCCAGGATTTTTTCCGCCTGTTTACCCGTCAAATTCTGCTTGCGTACATCGACCAGCATCAGATGATTGTCGGTGCCGCCGGATACCAGGTCGAAGCCTGCCTCCAGCAGTTTAGCGGCCAGGGCCTGGGCATTGCTCACAATCTGCTGCTGATACTCTTGGAATTCTCCGCTCAGAGCCTCCTTCAGCGCCACGGCCTTAGCAGCGATGATATGCATCAGAGGACCGCCCTGGATGCCGGGAAAAATAGCCTTGTCGATGGCTTTGGCATACTCTTCCCGGCAGAGGATCATTCCGCCGCGGGGTCCCCGCAGTGTCTTATGGGTAGTCGTAGTGACAATATCGGCGTAAGGCACCGGGCTCGGATGCAGTCCGGCCGCTACCAAGCCGGCGATGTGAGCCATATCCACCATCAGCATAGATCCGGCCTCTTTAGCGATGGCCCCCAGTTTATCGAATTCAATCCGCCGGGGATACGCGCTGGCGCCGGCTACGATCATTTTGGGCTTATGTTCGAGAGCCAGACGGCGTACCTCATCATAATCAATCCGGTGGGAATCAGAGGTTACACCGTAGGGAATGATGTTAAAATATTTACCGGAAATGTTCACCGGGCTGCCGTGGGTCAGGTGTCCGCCATGGGCCAGATTCATACCTAAAATGGTATCGCCGGGATTCAGAAAGGCAAAATAGACCGCCGTATTGGCCTGGGCGCCGGAGTGAGGCTGCACGTTGACATGCTCGGCCCCAAACAGCTTCTTGGCTCGTTCGATGGCCAGCTTTTCTACGATATCCACATGCTCGCAGCCGCCGTAGTAACGGTTGCCGGGATAGCCTTCGGCATATTTATTGGTAAGCACCGAACCTTGGGCCTCTAATACGGCTTTGGAAACAAAGTTTTCCGATGCAATCAGTTCCAATTTGTTCTGCTGGCGGGAAAGCTCCAGTTCGATTGCTTTAGCCACTTCCGGGTCAAAGATAGCAAGTGTTGACATGTGTTATCCCCCTCTTTTTACCCATTAGATTATCTAGTATCCTGTTGTAAAACCCATCTGCAGCCTCGAAACAGGGACCGTTCAAAAAGATCCGGATGCTAGGTAAGAGCAACGCCTGCGTTGCGTACTGGAAGAAAACAAATCACTTTTCGGTGTAGTCACAGCAAAATAGACCACTGCATACGAAACCGAAAAGAGATGTTTTCTGAATGAGTCCGCAGGAGGCTGAAGTGACTCAGATGGGCCTTTTTCAACGGTCACCGTAGATGGCTCGTGCGCCGCCGATTAACTTCGGACGGGTTTTGGCGGCAGTCACATAAGCCTGGCCCAGATATTTCTCCGTCAGTCGCAGGGGCACTGCCACCCGTTTTAGATGCATGCCGATCAGAGTACTGCCGATATCCAGCCCGGCATGGGCCTGGATCGTCTCCACCACCACCGGCTGTCTGAAACATTTTATCGCCTGTGCTGCCAAGGCACCGCCGGCATGAGGCACAGGCACCACGCTGACCGGCTCCAGGGGGTAGTGTGAAAGAATGTCCTTCTCCACCACCAGGGCGCGATTTAAATGCTCGCAGCACTGTATTGCCAAAAATAAGCCCCGCTCCCGGCAGGCGGTTATCAGATTGTCTAAAATCGACGCCGCCACCTGATCAGAGCCGGCAGTGCCGATTTTTTCTCCCCGCACCTCGCTGGTGCTGCAGCCCACCACCAGGATCTGCCCCGGTTCCAGACCGGCCAAAGCAATCAGTTCCTGCGCAATAGCCGCCGCCTGTTGGTTAAGATTGTCCAATTCCATGCTAAACCCCTCTTTCACTGCACTTTCTTAAGCCTCGAACCGAGAACCGTTCAAAAAGGTTCAGATGCTAGGTAAGAGCAACGCCTGCGTTGCCGTACTGAAGGAATTTAGGGGACTTTTCGGCTTATGAGAAATCACTCGCTACTGCCTATCTCCCGAAAAGTCACAAATTCTGATGCAGCACGACGAGGACGGGCGTGAGATTGTACGTTGGCAGGTACGTCGAACGCCCGCCCGCAGGAGTAACGACGCAGATGGGCCTTTTTCAACGGTTCTGTTCCATGTCGGTGATTTTACAAACCCGGTTCTCGTGCCGGCCACCGGTGAATTCGCTTTTCAGCCAGGTTTCCACGATCATCAGCGCCAGACCCTGTCCTATCACCCGCTCGCCCATGGCCAGGATGTTGGCGTCATTATGTTCCCGGGACATTTTTGCGGAAAAAACGTCATGACAGAGCGCCGCCCGGATGCCTTTCATCTTATTAGCGGCAATAGAGATGCCAATGCCGGTGCCGCAAATGAGAATCCCCCGTTCGCATTCGCCGGCCGCTACAGCCTGAGCCACGGTTTTGGCAATATCGGGATAATCCACCGAGTCGACGGAATGTGTGCCAAAATCACAAAATCCTATTTGGTTGGCTGCAAGATATTCCTTAATCGCTTCCTTAAGCCGGAACCCTCCATGATCGCTGCCAATAGCCAGCATTCGACACTCCTCCAAGCAATATAATGTGGCTTGTCCTAAAAAAATTTCTTCCTATTGATGTGGTTTTCCTGCCCGCTCCATAATCTTTTCCCATGCCTTATCCAGCAAGCTTTCGATTTGACAGGCGCAAGCCCGGTACACTGCCAGGGATTGTCCCACCGGATCAGGAACATCCCATCCCTCGCCGGAAAATTCAGCCAGGGTATAGGTTTTATCCCTGGCAGAGGGCGCCAATCGCAGTAAATTGGCCTTATGCCCTTGGGTCATAGTCAGAATCAAGTCTGCAGCGCCGATCCATTCCGGGGTCACCTGCCGGGAAAGGTGCCGGCTCAAATCCAGATTTCTTTCCTGCATGACGGCAACAGCCTCATCCGCAGCGGCATATTCACCGCCGGCGGCAATCCCGGCCGACAGCACTTTAATGTTGTCTTCCTGCCCGGCAGCTCTGATCTTGTCCCGCAGAACAGCCTCAGCCATGGGGCTGCGGCAGGTATTGCCGGTGCAAACCAGTAAAATGCGCAGCATGGATACCACCCCTTAATCTATGTATTTCCTATTCATAAAAAAGAGAAACCAGCAAGTGCGCCCCCAGAATAAACAGGACCAAGCCGCCTATCAGTCCGGCTTTATCCCCCAGGAATCGGCCAATGCGCCGGCCCAAACCCAAACCCGCCACCGCAATCGAGAAAATCACGATACCCAGAACCAAACTTAATATCCACAAATTAACATCCATCATGCCCATGCTGAATCCTGCGGCCAGGGCATCCACACTGACACCGGCGGCAATGGCCAGCAGCGTCATTCCTTCCAGGGACCGGGGTCCGCACAGGCTCTCTTCGTCTCCCTTCACCACGCACCAAAGCATCTGGGCACCCAGGGCCATCAGCACCAGGGCGCCGGTCACGTGAGCCACATAGCTGACGATCACCGGATTATCGGCGTGATAGGTTCCGTAGTGTTCCACGAACCCTCCCAGCCAGTGCCCGGCATGATAGCCGATCAGAATCATGATGATGTGAAATACGGCAAAAACGATCGCCGCGATAAATATAATCCGTCGGCGGATCCGCTGCATCCCAATGGGCACAGCAACCGAAAATAAATCCGTTCCCAGTGCCATGCTCAAAACGACCAATTCCAATAAGCTCATCTTGCTCACCTCACTTCAATATATATGTGAGATAAGGCTGTATCAGAATTTACTCCCGAATAATGTCATAGCCTGCGGCTTTGCGCATGCGGTTCATGACTGCCAGTCCCAGTCCCTTGTCGGCAATGCCTTCGGCAAAGATCACATCCACCGGGGTATTGTCAAATTGACGCAGGCAGTCATACAGCCGGGCTGCAATCATATCCGGCCGGCTGCGGGGTCCATAGACGGCGCTGACCACCCCGTCAGGCAAACGTTCCGCTGTCTCACCGGAGACCAAAGCCCCCACCACCTGTCCTGTTGCCTGAGCCTCGGCAATGTACCGCTCCAGGATAACCGGCATCGCCGAATCCGTAGCTTCCACCAGCCTCATGGGAGCACTGGGGGCATAATGAGTGTATTTCATGCCGGGAGAGCGGGGAACTGTGGTATGTAAGCCCGACAGAGCCGGGGCAGCTTCTACCTCTCCAAGTACCTCCAGCAGCATTTCCAGAGTAATACCGCCCGGTCTTAAGAGTGTAGGCACCGGCGTGGTGCAGTCTACCACAGTGGATTCCACGCCGATTCGGCAGGGACCGGCATCCAATACCATATCAATTTTACCATCCAGGTCGCTCAATACAGCTTTGGCATTGGCCGGACTGGGGCGACCGGAGGTATTGGCACTGGGGGCGGCAACCGGAACGCCGGCGGCGCTGATCAGTCTCCTGGCCACCAAGGAGTCAGGCAGGCGGATAGCCACAGTATTCAATCCGCCGGTTACAACCAAAGGAACGAGGTCTGACTTCTCCAGCACAACGGTGAGAGGGCCGGGCCAAAAGCGCTGCATCAAGGCGGCGGCATTGGGTGTAACGGTTTTGACCAGCCGCTCGGCTTCCTCCGTGGCGGCAATATGTAAAATCAGCGGATTGTCCCCGGGCCGTCCTTTGGCGGCAAAAATGCTCCGGACGGCTTCCGGGTCAAGACCGTTGCCGCCCAATCCATACACTGTTTCTGTGGGAAAGGCCGCCAGTCTGCCCCGGCGGATCACTTCGGCCGCCAGATCAATGGCGTTTTGCTCCGGGTCTTGGGGGTTAACATAGATGTAACGTGTTTTCATATATCATAGGGGGACCGTTGAAAAAGGCTCATCTGCGTTGTTCTTACCTAGCATCTGAACCTTTTTGGACGGTCCCAGATTCTAGACCACAGATAATTTTTCAACAAAGTCCTATATCTTCCTTTCAATATTTATTTACCAATTATTAGAACCATAACCCGCTCAATGCCGGCGAGGTCCTTGAGTACGTCGGTCACGGTCCAGCCTGATTCCCGGGCAAGCCGGCTGATGTCTTCCGACTGACCCGCTCCGATTTCCCAGGCCAGAAAGCCTTCCGGCTGCAGATAGCCGGCGGCCTCTTGCAGGATCAGGCGGTAAAAATCCAGACCATCCCTGCCGCCGGCTAAAGCGGTTCGGGGTTCCTTTCCCACTTCCGGCGCGAGAACCGGAATGTCTTCATCTTTAATGTAAGGAGGATTGGACAGGATGGCGTCAAACCCTCCGGCTGGCTTATCCGGTTCTCCCAGCGCCGTCAGCAAATTGCTCTCCCGGAAGGTTACCCGTTCCGCCACTCCCAGCCGGTCGGCGTTGTCCCGGGCCACTGCCAAAGCCTGGGGAGAAATATCCACGGCCAGACCGGTTGCCGCAGGCAATAGTTTTAAGACACTGAGAATAATAGCGCCGCTGCCGGTGCCAATGTCTAAGATCGCAGGATTCTGACAGCCTTCAAGCCGCTTTAAAACGGTTTCCACCAGCAGTTCAGTTTCCGGCCGTGGGATGAGCACCGCCGGATTTACGGCAAACTCCAGTCCCATGAACTCCTTGCGTCCCAGAATATAAGCTACCGGCAGCCGCATAACCCGTTTTTTCACATAATCCCGGTAACGGTCTAATTCCTGCTGCTGCAGGGGCTGATCAAAATTCACGTACAGCCGCAGCCGATCCAGCTTTACAATATCAGAAAGCAGTACTTCA
Organism: Acetonema longum DSM 6540; assembly: GCF_000219125.1. Taxonomy (NCBI): domain Bacteria; kingdom Bacillati; phylum Bacillota; class Negativicutes; family Acetonemataceae; genus Acetonema; species Acetonema longum. The sequence goes on along the minus strand of NZ_AFGF01000079.1, from coordinate 8,704 downwards.
GCATCCAGGCGCGGATTCTCCACGCCTTTTTCGCTGAAATACTGCTTGGTCCACTGGAGAATTTCCCCGATCGTCCAATTGTTTTTCTTCGCGTCGCTCACTTTTTTACTCCATTTGTTTCATTCGTTCACTTTGGTAGTACGTAATTAGACCCTGAATCAATTCCTCCAGGTCACCGTTCAAGATAAAATCCAGTTTGTGCAGAGTCAAACCAATCCGGTGGTCGGTGACCCTTCCCTGCGGGAAGTTGTAGGTACGGATACGCTCGCTGCGGTCGCCTGTGCCTACCTGGCTTTTTCTGGCCGCAGCTTCCTCGGCCCGCTGGGATTCCTGGGCAATTTCCAAAACTTTGGCCGAGGACCCTCATAGCCTTATCCCGGTTTTTCAACTGGGATTTCTCATCCTGGCACTGTACTACCACGCCGGTAGGCAGATGGGTAATCCGGACGGCCGACTCGGTTTTATTGATATGCTGACCGCCGGCGCCGGAAGCGCAATAGGTATCAATCCGCAGGTCATTGGGGCTGATGTCTACCTCTACCTCTTCAGCTTCAGGCATCACTGCCACGGTGATGGTGGAGGTATGAATGCGGCCGTTGGCCTCGGTTTCAGGCACCCGCTGCACCCGGTGCACGCCGCTTTCATATTTCATTTTGCTGTATACCCCGTCACCTTCGATCAGAAAAATGACTTCTTTAAACCCGCCCAGACCGGTAGGGTTAGCGTCGAGAACCTCAGTGCGCCAGCCCTGGGTGTCGGCATAACGGGTATACATGCGGAACATATCACCGGCGAAAAGAGCCGCTTCATCGCCGCCGGCCCCGCCACGAATCTCCACGATGACATTCTTCTCGTCGTTAGGGTCCCGAGGCAGGAGCAGAATATGCAATTCCTGCTCTAATTCTTCATTGCGGCTTTTCAAGTCTTCGAATTCTGCTTGAGCCATTTCCCGCAGTTCCGGATCGCTTTCTTTCAGCATTTCCCGGGTATTGGTCAGATCTTTTTGCATTTGCTTATATTCACGGAACTTGGCGACCACACCGGTCAGCTTGGAGTGAGCCTTGGTATGCTTCTGCCAGGTATCCATATCCTGCATGACAGCCGGATTGCTAATCAAGCCTTCCAACTCTAAATACTTGTCTTCAATAGCTTGTAATTTTTCAAGCATCGCTATTCACCCCTGGATTGGCTCGATTTGAATCCCTGTCAGGTACAACGGTTTCCGCCGGTTTGACGGCTTCCAGGGCCCGGATGGCTACTTCGATCTGGCTGTCATCCGGTTCCCGGGTGGTCAGATACTGCAACCACAACCCAGGCGTTACGATACAGGCTACCAGCCGGTTTTGACTGCGTCCGGCAAAGCGGATGATCTCGTAGGATATCCCGGCCACCAGCGGCATCAAGAGGATCCGGGACAGGATGCGCCAGAATAAACTAGGCCATCCAAGAAAAGCAAAGGTAATGATGCTGATTACCATCACAATCAGAAGAAAATTGGTGCCACAACGAGGATGCAGGCGGCTGTAGCCCCGGACATGCTCCGGGTCCAGCGGTGCTCCGGCTTCATAAGCATGGATGGTTTTATGCTCAGCGCCATGATAGGCAAAAACCCGTTGAATATCTTTCATTTGAGAAATAGCAACGATATAGGCGAGAAAAATGACCAGTCTGAGCAGTCCTTCAAACAGATTCAGGAGGAAGGGATCGCTGACGGCACTATAAATATATTTGGCCGCAAAGGTAGGAATGGCGATAAACAGCAGAACTGCCAGCCCCAGAGCAAACAGCATGGTTAAGACGATCTCTTTGGTAGAAAGCTGCTCCCCCTCTTCTCCCGCCGCCTGAGCGGAAAAGGAAAGGGCCTTGAGACCGTATACAAGCGATTCGGCCAAAGAAACCACGCCACGCAGCATGGGCTTTTTTAAGACAGGAAAGCGGTCGGTAATGGATGTGAATACGTCTTTTTGCAGGATAATCTCTCCGGACGGTTCCCGCACGGCAGTGGCGATTTCTTTCGGGCCACGCATCATCACGCCTTCAATCACCGCCTGACCGCCGATATAGACTTTAGGTTTCACGATGGCTTTCTTCCTCTCAAATTTCTAATGTATATAAATAGAGCAGAGCATTTCTGCTCTGCCTTTAGGTTTTTGGCGTAAAAAAGTATAGAGATAGGCAAATTAGCCTTCCTGGCCGTAACGTTTGTTGAATTTCTCGATACGACCGCGAGCCGCCATATTACGCTGTTGTCCTGTGAAAAAAGGATGACAGGCGGAACATACGTCTACACGCAATTCTTTTTTTACCGAACCGGTTGTAAAGGTATTGCCGCAACCACATATCACTTTGGCTTCACCATATTGGGGGTGAATTTTTTCTTTCATTCTATGCTGCACCTCGCTTTGCTCAAACCACTCTCACGTTTAATGATTATATCACATGAAAGGAAGCCGCGCAACCTAAACTTTGTAAAAGTTTGCGATGCAGACGATCCTTTTTCAACGGCCCCCGGAGGTGGCCATGGCCCGGCTTAGCATCGGCCCCCAGTAGCGACGGTCACTGTCGGGACAGACCAGCATCACTTCGGTCACCCGAGTGTCGGTAACCAGCATATAGGTTTTGATAAATACCGAAGAGGCGCCTTCGTAACCCAGGTCCGCCCGCATGGAAAAGGCCCAGGCCCGGCGGTTGCCAATAGGGGCGGTCTCGGTCGGATAAAAGTTTAACAACTTGCCGCCGTTTTGCGCCAGATAACGGGTCATATACCGCTTGACGGCATCTCCGACCTGAGCGGCCTGTCCGCTCTGCGGGCGGGCGGTGGTGGTGAACAGGGACTTGTCCACTCCCAGACTAGCGGGTGGATATTCGGAGGCCGTCAAGCGGGCGGTGCGGGAGACTGCCTTACCCTTATCCTGGTCTTGGCCTGCCAAATCCCAGGCCGGACCGGTAGTGCTTTTAAGAGGGGTGAGATTAATGTCCCCCGGCAGTTTTACATAGCCGATATTCGGCATGATCAGAATCTTTTCCGGAGCCGCATCGGCTGAACTGCCGGCTGTAACAGCAGCAAGAATGAAAAGCAACAGTAAAAAGTTTCTGAGTATCCTCGACATGTAGAGATACTGCAAAAGAAATTCCCCCTTCCGTGAAATTTGTCAAATTTGGATGATGTATGTATCACTTAAATTCCACATCTATTTCCATATTTCCTGCCGCAGCATTATTTCCGGCAAGGCCGGCAGACCGGTTTCCAACCCAGTGCCTGCCTCTGAACCCTGGATTCCAGCCTGCCAAGACTTTGTTTCAGAGTATCCATCTGGGATTGCAGATTTTGCTCTTGATGCCGGTCCGATTCGGCCCCCGGGGACGCATCAGACCAATCGCCGGCCTGGGCAGTTGAACTACCGGCTACGCTGCAGATAGTCAGGAGAAAGTGCAGCAATTGATTCAGTTCAGCCGGTTTTTTTTGCCGGGCCAGCAGCAAGCCGATGAAAACCGCTGCCAGGGTCTGCTGTTGCCCGTCCCGCCACGCCATAGGAGCCACCTCTTTTTTAGATTACTATATGCCTTATCACTCGATTCGGCAACTTCAAACCACTCTAAATGGCAGATGAAATCATTTTAGTGTTCCGCTTTCTCTATTGACGCTTGGAAACCAAGATACTATAATGGTTTATGGAGTAATTAACCAACCTTAGCGAATAAACTTAACGAATAAAGCAGGTGATTACATATGGAAACAGACGAACTAAAAAATTTGATTTTGGATAAAGCCAAAGAACGGTTTGACCGTTTTGGTTTCAAAAAAACCACGATGGATGAAATCAGTCACGACTGTAAAATTTCCAAGAAGACTATTTATGAGCATTTCAAAGACAAAGAGGATCTGTTTATCTCCCTGTTTATCCGGGAAAGCCGTCAGGTCCGGGATCTGATCTTCGCCGGCATCAGTCACATTCCGGACCCTTTGGAACGGTTAATTGAGTTAATCCGGTCCGCCATCGCCTACTTTCGTCAGGATAACTTTCTAACCCGGCTGTTAAAAGACGATGATGCCTTGTTCTCAGCCTTTTTAACCGTCAAATATCATGTCATTCTGGAGGAAGAGCTCATTTCCCTGATCGCGACCATCATTGCCGAAGGAAAAGCCCAGGGAAAACTTCGGAATGTGGATGAAAAGGTCGTTGCCTATGTCGGGTTAAAACTGTTTCAGAGCTTTAGTTATATGCGGACCATGCCCATTTCCCCGGAAAAAGATGAACAGGGGTATTATACGGATGCCCTCATTGACTTTATGCTCCACGGCCTGGTAAAAAAAGATGAAGCCTTGCCAGGCCAACAGTAAAGGGGGAATCTAAGATGCGATTCATTCAGGCCAGAAGCTACGCGGCAATTGGTCTTTTGGCCATGCTTCTGCCGCTGACCGGCTGCTCAAAAACCGTGCCGGCCCAGGAGGTCATACCCACCGTCCGCGCCCAGGCCATCAGCCTGGTCCAGACAACGCCAAGCGCCAGTTATTCCGGTGATGTCCGGGGAAGATACGAAACCCAGCTGGCCTTTCAGGTCGGCGGAAAAATTATTAAACGGGATATAGAGCTGGGCAGTGCTGTCAAAGCCGGCGACCGCCTTTTGGAGATTGATCCCCAGGATATTCAGCAGGCTGTTAACGCCTATGCAGCCCAACTGGCCTCCGCCCGGTCTCAGTTAAACCTGGCCAAAAGCAACCTGGAACGGTTCCGGCAGCTGTATGAGCAAAATGCCGTCAGCCGCCTGCAGTTTGATCAGTATCAGAGTGCTTACGACTCGGCGGAAGCGGCTTTCCGCCAGGCCTCGGCCCAATATGCCCAAGGGACTAACCAACTGGGGTATAGTACGCTATATGCCGACACGTCGGGAGTCGTTGCCGGTATCCATGCCGAAACCGGTCAAATAGTCGGCGCCGGTCAGGCTGTTGTCACCCTGGTCCGGAACGGAGAAAGAGAAATCGCCATTGATATCCCGGAAAATCGGGTGGAAGAGCTCCGGGATGCCGGACAGATCCGTATTTCCTTCTGGGCTCTGCCTGATGTGGTGATTGACGGCCGGCTGCGGGAAATCTCGCCGGTAGCTGACAAGGCATCCCGCACCTATAAGGCCCGCATCGCCTTGGTGGACCCGCCATCCTCGGTTCAGTTGGGCATGACTGCCAGCGTGGAGATCCTCAGCAGCAACGACCGGTCAGCTGTATTTGTTCCCCTGTCATCCATTTACCAAACCGGCGACACCCCCCATGTCTGGGTCATCAACAGCGATCAAGTTTCCCTGCGGCCTGTCAAAATCGGCGCTTTTGGCGATGAAACCGTCCAAATCCTCGACGGGTTAAAAGACGGGGAAACCATCGTCACCGCCGGGGTCCATAAACTGCGGGAAGGACAAAAGGTTCGCATAACCGGTGACAAGCCGTGAGTCTGAAAAATATCAATTTAACGGAATGGTCCTTGCGCCATCAGCAGCTGGTTTACTATTTCATTCTGGTGATCTTTGTAATGGGGATCTTCTCCTATCAGCAACTGGGTCGCATGGAGGATCCGGATTTTGTCATCCGGCAAATGATTGTCTCAGTGGCCTGGCCGGGGGCGGCCGCCCGTGAGATGGAGGAACAGGTCACTGACAAAATCGAGAAAAAATTGCAGAATACACCGGGCCTGGATTATCTCCGAAGCTACTCCAAGCCGGGGCAGGCCGTAATTTATGTGACTCTGCAGGAATCTTTCCCGGAAAAAGATATCCGGCCTACCTGGCTTGAAGTGCGCAATATGGTCAACGACATAAAAGATACCCTGCCTCAGGGGGTTTACGGCCCTTACTTCAATGACCGCTTTGACGATGTGTACGGCTGCATTTACGCCCTCACCGCCGATGGTTTCAGCTATGAGGAAATGCGGGAACAGGCGGAAAGAATCCGCCGCATCCTGCTGGGAGTCTCGGCTGTGAAAAAAGTGGAACTAATTGGAGTGCAGCCGGAGAAAATATACATTGAAATGGAAAGCGAAAAACTGGCCCAGATGAAACTGGACACTAACCTTATTATCAGTGCGATCCAGGCGCAAAACGCCAAGACGCCGGCCGGCATGGTAGAAACCATCTCCGATAATGTCTATTTACGGGTCAGCGGCAGTTTTGAGGACCTGGAGAATATCAGGGATCTGCCGATCCGGGCCAATGACCGCACCTTCCGGTTGGGAGATATAGCAAAAGTCCGGCGCAGCTACGCCGATCCCATGGAACCGAAAATGTTTTTCAACGGCCAACCGGCCATCGGTATCGCCGTATCCATGGAGAAGGGCGGCAATATCCTGTCCCTGGGGGAAGCTCTGGATAAAACTGTCGGCCAGGTTAAACAGGAACTGCCTCTGGGACTGGAAATCAGTCAGGTATCCAACCAGCCTCTGGTGGTTAAGGATTCCATCAATCAGTTTGTCCGTTCTCTGGCCGAAGCCATTATCATCGTGCTGGTGGTCAGCTTTCTGAGCCTGGGGCTGCGCTCCGGCGCGGTGGTGGCCCTTTCCATTCCCCTGGTCATTGCCGGTATTTTCGCCGCCATGAAAACACTGGGAATTGACCTGCACAAGGTTTCCCTGGGAGCTTTGATCATTGCCCTGGGGCTGTTGGTGGACGATGCCATTATTGCCATCGAAATGATGACCGTAAAGCTGGAACAGGGCTGGGACCGGTTTGAGGCGGCATGCTACGCCTATAATGCCACAGCCTTTCCCATGCTGACCGGAACGCTGATTACCTGCGCCGGCTTTATCCCCATCGGCTTTTCCCAGGGGGCGGCGGCGGAGTTTACCCGCAGCCTGTTTACGGTCATGACGGTGGCTCTGCTGTTGTCCTGGTTTGTCTCAGTACTGGTGGTCCCCCTGCTGGGGTATCATTTAATCCAGCTGAAACCGTCAGCATCCCCTGGGCAGAATCACGAACATGACGTGTATGACACCAAGTTTTACCGGCTGTTTCGCCGGGTGCTCACTTGGTGCCTGGACCACCGGAAGCTGGTGTTGATCCTGACGTTGGTTTGTTTTGCCGGTTCTATCTTTTTGCTGCAGTTCATCCGGCAGGAATTCTTTCCACCGTCTGTTCGCCCTGAATTAATTGTGGAAATGACACTGCCGGAAGGCGCATCCCTTAAAGCTACTTCTGAAGCGGCGCAAAAACTGTCTCAGGAACTGGAAGGCGATGCAAGCATCGATAATTACAGCTATTATGTGGGCCAGGGAGCGCCCCGGTTCGTACTGACCACCGAACCTAAACTGCCGGCTGCGAACTATGCCCAGTTTGTCATTGTGGCCAAAGACCTGACCGATCGGGATGCACTAAATCAAAAAATCACGGATCTTTTTGCCAGCCGGTTTGAAAATGTGAGAGGCCATATCAGCCTGATTCAGACCGGGCCTCCTTCCCCTTATCCGGTCATGCTGCGAGTCAGTGGCTATGAGCCGGATAAGGTGCGCCAGATCGCCCAGCAGGCAGGCAACATCATGACCGGCAATCCGCACCTGTCAAATATCCATTTTGACTGGCAGGAAAAGAATAAAGTCATACAGCTGGATGTTGATCAGGACAAGGCCCGTCTCTTAGGCATCAGCAGCCAAAACCTGGCCTTGACCCTGCAGACCCAAGTATCTGGCGCTTCGGTAGCCGAATTCTATCAGAAAGACAAAACCGTAAGCATGGTCTTTCGCCTGGAAGGACAAAACCGCAAAGACCTGGCTCAGATCAAGGACCTGCCCATTCCTCTTCCCAGCGGCCAGGTCGTCCCTCTGGAGCAGATTGCCCGAATCAGTTACGGGGCGGAAGAGGGATTGATCTGGCGGCGGGATCTGAAGCCGACAATCACTGTCCAGGCTGACGTAGCCGACGGGATCACCGGCAATGACGCCACTCAACAAGTTTACCAGAGCCTGAAGGAATTGCGGGATAAACTGCCTTTGGGCTATAGCATCGATATCGGCGGCTCCCTGGAGAGCAGTAAAAAGTCCATGACCTACCTGATGCAGCCGGTTCCAATGATGATCATCGTGATTATTACCCTGTTAATGCTGCAGCTGCAGAAAATGTCCCTGATGATTTTGACAGCTTTAACCGCGCCGCTGGGGATCATCGGAGTCAGCGGCTTCATGCTGCTGACGGGGCGTCCCATGGGCTTTGTGGCTGAATTGGGCATTTTGGCCCTGAGCGGCATGATCATCCGCAACTCGGTTATTCTGATCGACCAGATTGAACAGCACATCCAGGCCGGTGAAACGCCCTGGGATGCGATCATCGACTCCGCCGTGCTGCGATTCCGTCCCATCATGTTGACCGCCGCCGCCGCCATTTTAGGCATGGTACCTCTCCTGCCCAGCAACTTCTGGGGCCCCATGGCTGTGGCCATTGCCGGCGGACTGTTCGGCGCCACCGTCCTGACGCTGCTGGTACTGCCGACGATGTATGCAGCCTGGTTCAGAGTAGACAGAAAGGAGATCAAAGGCCCCACCGGCAGAACCGTTTAATCCGGATAAAGCCTAACAAGTCACAAATTCGAAACAATAGGAAATCCCCTTGCCGCAATGTGCCCAGAACCAATAAAAACGGACTTTGCAAGAAAGCCCCCAGACGTAGGATAATGACTACGACTGGGGGCTTTTTCATGGGGGGATCGCCGGGGGGAATCGCCGGGACGGTT
>NZ_AFGF01000078.1 GCF_000219125.1 Acetonema longum DSM 6540 | reverse complement strand
AGACTGACCTAAGCGAAGAAACGCATGATGAACATCGAAATAACGACGTTCATAACACCGAATTGGCCGTTGACCGTATTGAGATCCAGAACGGTAATCTTTGACCTTTTTCTTCAGACATGAATAACACCTCCGGGTTCGTTCGATAAATTTAGATGAATAATATTACATCATTATACTATTGGTGATGACATTGGGTCAATTGTCCGGGACATTGTTAGAGCGATGTCGCTGTTGTCCGCTACCCCGCAGTAACGATAATGGCCTATAACGAATCAGGAAGTGTATTTGAGACAAAGCATAGTTTATGGTAATATTAATTCGGCAGCCAAATTCATACTATAAGTATCCAAGACAGCTAATTTGCGGTGGATTAGGTGAATTATGAACAATAAAGTCTTAATCATTGAAGATGAGAAAAAGATAGCCCGATTTTTAGAACTGGAGTTAGCACACGAGGGATATGATGTGGATATTGCCTATGAAGGCCGGGATGGTTTGATTAAATTTGAACAAAATGAATATGACCTTATTTTGTTGGATATTTTACTACCTGGCTTGAATGGTTTGGAGATATGCCGACGGATTCGAAAAGAAGCATCTATACCGATCATTATCGTCTCAGCCAAAGATGAAACAACCGATAAAGTCTGCGGGTTGGATATTGGCGCTGACGACTATTTAACCAAGCCTTTTGCGATTGAGGAATTGTTGGCCAGAATGAGGGTTCATCTGCGCAAATTGCAAAAATCGAACCCGGGGGATAATAAACTGAAGATTGCCGATTTGATGATGAATTTGGATACGCATGAGGTGTTCCGGGGCGATCAAAAAGTTTTTTTAACCAACCAAGAGTATGAATTATTAAAGTATCTGCTGGAGAACAAGAAAATTGTTTTAACCAGAGATCAAATCGGCAGTAAGGTCTGGGGATATGACTTTGAGGATAATACGAATGTAGTGGATGTCTACATTAGTTATCTTCGAAGAAAAGTGGACCAATCCGGTAAGGTTAAACTAATCCATACCATACGAGGCTCCGATAACTTCGAGGGTATTGACATTCTCCGCCAAATGTATTTACCAGTCTTGGAGCAGTCCTTCACGCCTCCGCCGGAACTTCCAAGACCCAGAGGATTCAAACCGCCGGTTTTGGTGGAAACCAGCCTGACCAGCGCGGAAATGATTAAATATGCCTCTAATGTATTTTTAGCTTTAAAAATTAGCTATATCAATGAAATTGGCGGCCTTTGTGAAAAAACCGGAGCTGATATCAAAGAAGTCGCTTATGGAATGGGCTTGGATCCGAGGATTGGATCCCGTTTTTTAAATGCCGGAATCGGGTGGGGCGGAAGTTGCTTTCCCAAAGATACTTTGGCATTAATGGCACTGGGCGCCGCATATGATTATTCAATGCCGATCATAGATGCGGCATGCGCTGTCAACAAACGACAGCGTCAGGTGGTCATCAAAAAATTGGAATCCCAATTAGGCGATCTGAGCGGCCGGACAGTAGGAATTTTAGGATTGGCTTTTAAACCCGGTACAGATGATTTGCGGGACTCGCCGGCTCAAGATATTATTAAACTTTTAGTTGAACGGGGAGTGAGAGTGAAGGCCCATGATCCGGTTGCGGTTCCGAGCGCCCGAAAATTATTAGCTGAATACCAAGTGGAATATGGCGTTAACCCTTATCAAACCGCTTGTGGCTGCGATGCGTTGGTATTGATAACCGAATGGGAAGAGTATCTTAAGTTAGACTTTCTGAAGTTACGGTCGGTGATGAATACTCCCATATTGATCGATGGCCGAAATTTTTTGAATCCGGCAGAGCTAAATGCGGTCGGATTTCTATATGAAGGAGTTGGGATCGGCGATGCATGTCTTGGTAACGGGAGGGGCGGGGTTTATCGGGAGTCACCTAGTGGACAAGCTTCTTAACGAACATTGTCAGGTAACGGTAGTCGATAATTTTGATCCATATTATGAACAAACCATTAAAGAGCGTAATATCCGGAAACATCTCAATAATTCCGGCTATAAGCTGTTAAGACTGGACATTTGCAATTGTAAAGCTTTGTATGAAAACCTAAACGAATCTTATGATGTCATTGTCCATTTAGCTGCTAAAGCCGGGGTTCGCCCTTCGATTCTGGACCCCGTCGGGTACCAAAAGGTCAATGTTCAAGGTACTCAAAACCTTTTGGAATTTGCCAAGGATAAAAAAATACCTCAGTTTGTATTTGCTTCGTCTTCAAGCGTTTATGGCGTCAATCCCAATGTTCCCTGGCGGGAGAGGGACCCGGTTTTGTTGCCGATCAGTCCCTATGCGGCAACAAAAGTTTCCGGTGAACTACTGGGACATGTTTATAGTCAACTACATGGGATCCGTTTCCTCAGTTTACGGTTTTTTACCGTTTATGGTCCAAGGCAGCGTCCTGATTTGGCCATTCATAAGTTTACCAGATTAATTTCGCAAGGCAAAGAGGTCCCGTTTTATGGCGACGGCTCATCGTCACGGGATTACACTTATATTGATGACATTATCAAAGGGATCAGCGCGGCCATTACCTATGATCAGTCCCAATATGAAATAGTGAATCTGGGAAACAGTCGAACCATAACTTTACGGGAGTTAATGACAATCATTGAAGAAGAGCTTAATCTCAAAGCCAACTTGAAGCTGATGCCGCCGCAAACCGGAGATGTGTTTCAGACCTTCGCCGACCTCGAAAAAGCCGGCAAACTATTGAATTATCAACCCACCATCAATATCCGGGATGGCGTTAAGTCCTTTATCCAATGGTTTCATGCCGATCAATTCTCGATTGCTAAGGCGGGGGATAACACGTAAAATTAACGATTTATATTACTGGTTTTACCGAATAAATTCGGAAGGATGTGTCCTCTGTTGAATGAGTATAGCGTTGAATTATCGATAGTGGCGCCGGTATATAACGAATATGACAATTTAGCACCTTTAACCATAAAAATAAAAGATGCCTTGAACGGGAAGATCGATTCATATGAAATTATTTATATTGACGATGGAAGCACCGACGGCGGTTCGGAATTGTTGGATAAAATCGCCGCCGAACATCGTGAGGTTAAAGTGTATCATTTTACGGAAAATAACGGCCAAACTGCCGCTTTTGCAGCAGCTTTTAAAAAAGCCGAGGGCCGTTTGATTGCTACAATGGATGCCGATTTACAAGTGGATCCGGCCGACATATTTAAGTTACTCCCTAACATCGGTGATTACGACCTGGTTTGTGGAATACGGGCCGACCGGCAGGACAGTATCGTAAAAATGATTTCATCATTAATCGGTAATGGAGTTCGAAACTGGTTAACCCATGAAGAGATTAAGGATACGGGATGCCCTTTAAAGCTGTTTAAAAACGAAGTGGCAAAAAGTATGTGTCTCTTTGAAGGGATGCACCGCTTTTTTCCTACATTGGCTAAGATGAACGGGTTTCGGGTAACCCAGGTTGCAGTCAGTCATTACCCCAGACAATACGGAAAATCGAAATACGGGATCTCTAATCGAATGTGGAAGGGACTAAAGGACACCTTGGCGGTTAGATGGATGCAACGGAGACATTTAAACTACAAAATAAAGGGTGAGGTCTAGGATGTTCTGGTTAATGATAGGGTTTTTAGGACAAGCCATATTTTCATTGCGTTTTATCGTCCAATGGATTACTTCCGAAAAAGAAAAGAAGAGTGTGGTCCCAGTGGTGTTTTGGTATTTAAGTATTGCGGGCAGTTTGATCTTATTAATTTATGCGATTGAGCGTAAGGATCCCGTTTTTATAGTGGGTCAATCAGCCGGTTTTTTAATTTACTTTCGAAATCTGGTGCTTATCAAAAATACAAAGACCGAAAGTAAATGAGGAGTGACGACATATGCCTGATAATAACCGGGTTGACCGGCGGTATCTGTTCTATTGCATTTTGATAATTGCAGCCTGTTTTCTCCTTTTTGTTTACAATATCGGCGGTTATGATCTCTGGTCACCTGATGAACCGCGTTACGGCGAAGTCGCCCGGGAGATGATGGTAAGTCATAATTGGGTTATCCCTCATTTGAACAATCATATTTATTACGAAAAACCTCCGCTCTACTTTATGGGAACTGCCTTGTTCGCATCAATTTCTGGAAAAATGACTGTGATGACCGTCAGGTTACCGGTGGTTTTTTTAGCCAGTTTGTTAGTTGGAATCCTAGCTTATTTTATCGGGAAAAATTAGGTAAAACAACCGGATTGCTAACAGGGGCGATTTTAGCAACTACTCTAAATTATAGTTGGTTGGCAATGCGATTGAATCTGGATTTACCTTTGATTTTTTGCACGACGCTCGCCCTGCTGCTTCTCTACGAAGAATTCGGGAGGGATCGATCTACCTACCGGTCTTATTTGGCATTTTTATTGATGGGATTAGGCTCATTGATTAAAAGCCCCATAGCTTTATTGCCGATGGTCATAATTATTGTTTATGCCCTGGTAACCAAACAGTGGCGTAAACTAAAGAATATTGCCTGGATGAAAGGTTTCCTGGTTTATTGCGCGGTAGTCGGTATTTGGATTGTAGCGGCGTTTGATGCTGCAGGGTATTATTATTTTAAGGTTACAGTATTGAATAAAGTTTTAGGCTATGCCAGCGGGGCGGATGGCCATCCTAATCCGTTTTACTATTATTTGATTACTTTTCCGCTGGAAGCGCTTCCTTGGACAATTTTCCTTATACCAACTTTTCACAGTTTATATAAAAACCGAAATCAACTGCCGGAAATGATAAAGTTCAGCGCAATCTGGCTGATCGCCACTTTTGTTATTTTTAGCGCGATCGGTTCCAAACGGGGGCTTTATCTACTCCAATTATATCCGGCTTTCGCGATTTTAACGGCATGGTACTTTGAACAGCATCTAACCCAAAAAATCAAGTCAATGAAGGGATTGAGAGTACCGGCAGCGAGTATTGGCATTATTTTATTGGTCATTGGCATATTTTTACTGATGAAAGGCGATGTCTTGGCGGGAAAGGCAGCGGTTGCCTCTTTAGCCAATAAAGCCGCCATCGATTTCGTCAGTTTTAGTCTGGCAGGGTTGGCTATTATTTTTGGTTGCATTTTTGGCGCCGCTTTGTTTCATAAAGACAAACGGATAATATTTGGAGTTGTAATCGCTTTTGCTATCAGCTTAATCCTGGTTTTAAAGGGTGTCGTGATGCCGGCTGTAAATCCGCTCAAGAGTGAACGGTATTTAGCGGAAGAATTAGCGCGTCAGAGGACAGCCAATCAGCCAGTGGGTTTATGGGGTTTTGAGAATAACGATAGCGGTTTTATTTTTTATAACGGAATCTACTTTGATCCCGTATTAGATCATGTTGAAGAAGTGTATGAATTCTTAAAGCGACCGGGGGAAAAACTATTGGTTGTTGCCAGTGCCGATAGATTTTATAAGACGTTTGGGCAAACTTGCCCTGACGATTGGTTGGTTAAAAAGTACCGCGTCGGAAGCCATGATATGCTATTAATCAAAGCCAGTCAATATCAATAAATGGTTGTGTTTGCATCAGGCTTAGATCATTCAGATGGAACAGTATGGTTAATACCAATATCGAAATCCCTAAATGGGATAAAGTTATTTTGCGACTATTTATTAAAAGGAGGCATAGTGTATATATGTTATGGTATATTGCGATTATTCTTGGGATTGTACAAGGTATTGGCGAATTTTTACCTATATCCAGTTCAGCACACTTAATTCTTACCCGCTGGTTTTTTGACTGGGACCCCATTATCCATCATTTGGGAGAAAATATTGATATAGTCTTAGATGTGGCTCTCCATGTCGGGACACTGCTGGCAGTGCTCATCTACTTTTTCCGAGATTGGCTGCAAATGCTGACTCATGGTTTATCTACGGGGATTAAGACAAAAGAGGGGAAAATGTTTTGGTATCTCGTGGTGGCCACCATTCCTGGAGGGATTGCGGGACTTGCTTTGGAAGCGGCAATCGAAAATTTTATTCGATCTCAAATTTTGATCATTGCCCTGGGGTTGGCGCTTATGGGTATTATTCTTTACTATGTCGACAAGAAAGCGGCTCAAATCGTCAATTTTGAAGAAATCACATTCAGACAGACAATTTTGATTGGTGTCGCCCAGGCGCTGGCTCTAATTCCCGGTGTATCCCGGTCAGGAATTACGATGACTGCAGGACGACTGTTAGGTTTTACACGAGAGGCGGCCGCCAGGTTTTCTTTTTTGCTGGCTACTCCAATCATCGCTGGAGCAGCATTAAAGCAAACTCCCGGCATTATACATAACATTGCCAATCCTCTGTTTTTGGTTGGAACCATCACAGCGACTATCGTGGGCCTTATCAGCATTGGGTTTTTACTCCAATACCTCCAGAGACATAATTTCGCTATATTTGCAGTATACAGGCTAGCAATAGCAGCACTCGCCATCATTGTTTATGCGATTCGGGGGGCCTAGAAATCGGAAGTGATTGAGTGAGCCTACGAAGGTCTGGACATAGTCCACTGCACCGGCGATATCCGGCTCGCGGGCTTCAGCCTTTTTTGCAAGACAGGGCCCGATGAATACAGTTTTGGCCTCCGGGTGGATTTCTTATGGAGCGGCCGCACGCAACCATCGGCGAAACGGACGGCGGGACATGAGGGATCGTCTCTTTATAGGATTTTCGAATGAGAGCGATCCACAATGGGCAACAGCTTTTAAGCACAAAGTCCTGATTATCCTGAATTTCCCGGTCAAATTCGAGAGCTTCCTTCATGAATATCGGCAAGCAAGGCCACTTCGATCATACCGTAAAGCCCCATATATTTGAAGGCGCATCTGAGTTTGCGCGGCCCGCCTTGTCCAACGCTCTGTTGTAAATTGCCTTTTCCGGCCTGCCATTTAACTCGTCATATTTGTCTATACGTTTGGCCTATGCTAGTTATCTATTCAACAAATGGATTAGATTCAGGATTCCTTTTCTGCCGGCTTGGGAAACACTACGGTCAACATCATTTTGAACCGGTCCGCTGCGGCTACCGCGTGGGGGATTTGGGCCGGCATTACAATCGTTTGCCCCTGTGTCAGAGAGTGGACTTTTTCCCCAATGGTAATCCTGGCGTTTCCATCGAGGACGGTCAGCATGGCATCGCCGTCCGAAGCGTGAGTGCTGATTTCTTCCTCTTTATCAAAGGCAAAGAGAGTGATGCTCACGGCCTTATTTTGGGCCAAAGTCCGGCTGACGATCTGCCCCTGCTGATATTCCACCAGTTTCGTCAATTCCAGAGCTTGCTCCGGTTCGATATTTTTCAAATACTGTATGCTCATCGGAATCATCTCCTTATGAATTCTCATGCTTCTTGTCCTAAGAGGGTTCCCCAAATTGTCTCCGGCAATTCGAATCAGCAATCCTTGCATGCAGCCATTTCTCCATCGTTACCTCCCCCCGCTTTTTCTTAAAATTTTACCGTGATTTTCGCAGCAAATCAAATGAATTCCACAGAATATAGAAAATTAAACAAAATTAAACGAATTGAATGTTTAGTGGCGATCGCCCCTCACCCTAATGAAGGAATCATCCAGATAGCTGGTCTTTATTGACGCTGCATGCGCCAGGCTGGTATAATAAGTCTGTATTACAATATCGGCGATGGAGTTCGCCTTAAACCCCGTGCAAACGGTAATGACTCCTACCACTGACGTGGTAGGAGTCTGTTTTTTGTAGCGTTTGCCCGGCTTCCTTATACACCCGTAGCGCTAAATACAGCGAATCATTGTCACAAATGGGGGTGAAAAGTTGATGGAAATACTAGTGGTAGCAATCGGAGGAGCCATTGGCTCGGTGGCCCGCTATCTGACGTCTGGCTGGGCCGCTGCGCGGTTTGGCGCGGATTTTCCTTATGGCACGCTGATGGTCAATGTTGTCGGGTGTTTTATTATTGGCGTTTTTATGACACTGACGACAGAGAGACTCATAATCGGTCCCTATTGGCGGCTGTTCATTGCCGTAGGGTTTTTGGGCGGGCTGACAACCTTCTCATCGTTTAGCTACGAAACGATTCGCTTGCTGCAGGAAGCGGATATGCTGCGCGCTTTTTATAATGCCGGACTTAATGTCCTGATTGGCTTTACTGCTACCTTGCTGGGGATAGGGGCTGCCAGATTTCTCTGAAACTGAAAATTAGCGGCATACACACGGGGAGCCAAATAAGCAGAGAGCGCATATGCGTCCTCTGCTTATTTGGCTCTCACACACAGCGGTGCGATTGTCCTTATTATCTGCCGCCCCGGCAGAGTAATACTTTACATTATCCTTCGGAATGCATCGCGTCACTATTAGCTTACCCGCGCTTGCATACCAGTTTGGCAATCTCAAGAACCATGCGGCAGGATTTTTCAAAGGAATCGACCGGCAGAAATTCGCAGTTGGAATGGAAGTTATGGGCGCCGGTGAAGAAGTTGGGAGTAGGCAATCCTCTGGCTGACAGAGCGGAGCCGTCGGTGCCTCCCCGCATGGCAATCGTTTTGGGCGTAATCGAAAGATTCGCCATGGCCTGATAAATAAAATCAATGCATTGCCGGCTGTCGGCGTCTAACGAGTCGGCAATATTGCTGTAGGTATCGGTTATTTCGTATGAAATCCGCGCTTTCGGGTGCTTAGCGGTGATCAGTTTCATCAAATCAGCCAGATAGGTTTTTCTGGCCTCATAGAGTGTCTGATCAAAATCGCGAATGTTAATGGTAAGATGGGCATCATTCGCATTGGCGGCAACACGCTTCACCCAGAAGTAACCCTGCTTGCCGTCGGTATGCTCCGGCGTGTCTTTGGCGTCAAAATGGTTGATGATATCATTGGCAACCAGCACAGGGTTGACCATGACTCCCTTGGAGGACATAGGGTGAGCCGGCACCCCTTTGATCGCGATTTCCATATTGCCGGCGTTGAAGGTTTCATATACCACTTCCCCTAATTCGCAGGAGTCAATAGTATAAGCGAAGGCAACGGGGAAATCAGCTAAATCCATAGCTTTGGAGCCGCATAAGCCGACTTCCTCATCGGGAACGAAAGCGATATAGATATCGCCGTGATCAGGCTTTTCCGTCTGAAAATACTCCAAGGCCACCATGATTGAGGAAATGGCGGCCTTATTGTCGGCGCCCAGTACGCTTGTGCCGTCGGAAACAATGATATCCTGGCCGATATAGTTTAGGATTTCTTTATGGTCGGCTGTTTTCAGCCAGATAGTCTGTTCTTGATTCAGCAAAATGTCGCTGCCGTCATATTGTTTGACCACTCGCGGTTTTACGTCAGGGCACAGGCTGACGTCCACCGTATCCAAATGCGCCAGAAAGCCGATGGCCGGAATGCTGCCCGCTGCATCCGACGGCAGACTGGCCGGCAACTTGGCGGTAAGTATGGCTTGCTGGGTCAGTTTAATCTCCTTCAGGCCCAGCTCAGTCAAATCCTTTTGCAAAAGCTCAGCCAACGCCATTTGTCCCGGCGTACTGGGAATCATCGGACTGCCCGTTTTACTCTGGCTGGCTACCGCCGCATAGCGGAAAAAGCGTTCAACCAGTTTTGTTTTAAAATTAAATGTACTCATCTGATCGTCCCCTCTCAATATAATAATTAGCGATTCTATGTGGATATCCTTTGCTCAGTAGGATTGTAAAAAGAGCAGCGTGTCCAAATGATGACTGATGCTATGAAAATCATTAGATTGATCGGCACTAAAAACCATAGCTCCGCCGTGGCAGGAAATGTAATCAGGCGTATGGTTTCATGACAGGTGCCTGACAGGGAAGGAATTTTTCTCATTATAAAAGAATTCTTATGATTACTATCTTTGCGCCTCTTTGCTTGCTGGAAAGGATGAATCTCATGAAGCAACAATGGCTGACGGGCTTGCTTATATGTTTTTTATGTGTGGCTTGTTTTTCTTTCACAATGATGCCGGCTCAAGCGCAAACACTCGATATGGGGTCAGGCGCGCCGGTTACTATTGACGGTAAGGATCTTTTTATGATTAAGGCCCGTGTCGGAGTTCTGCTGCCGGAAGAACGGGCGCGTATTATACAGGAAAGGCTGCTGCAGGTTGCAAGGGACAGCGCGATTGATATTGCGCAAGTTACAATCCATAGCAGCGGATCTGACGCAGCCAGTCTGGAAATTGTGGCCGGTCAGACAGTGATCATGACGGTGACCGAAGGGGATGCGCAAGCGGATGAGGTGACGCTGGCTGTGGCGGCGGAACAACGGCAATCGGCTATTCAGGCAGCGATCCGCGACTATCGTGACATGCGGGTGACACGGTATTTGCTGCTGCAAGCAGGAAAGGCAGTGCTTTTGACCGGACTGGTGGTGTGGCTGTGGCTGCTGCTGCGCAAAGCGGATGATTATTTACGGACACTGCTGCAACCGGCAGGAGCTGCGCGGGTATATGTGAAGAAAATTCCCGGTCGAAAATGGATACCCCTGGAACAGATATACAATTTGTTCCACTATAGCCTCTGGGCTTTTGTCTGGGGTCTAAAGCTGGTTGTTTTATATTTTTATCTTTCGATTGTGTTGAGTTTTTTCCCTTGGACCAGGGCATATTCCAAACAACTTCTCACCTATATCATGGTTGTTTTGGAATCGGTTAGTCATGCGGTGTGGGATTATCTGCCCAAAGGCATCGCTATCATTTTAATTGTGGTAATCAGCCGCTTTTTGTTGCGTCTGGTCAGCTTTTTCTTTACTGCTCTCAGAGAGGGGAAGCTGAAAATTGCCGGTTTTTACCCTGAGTGGGCCAGCCCAACCTACAAGATTGTCCGGTTTTTAATTCTGACAATCGCCGTAATCAGTATCTTTCCGTATCTTCCTGGTTCCCATTCACTGGCATTCCAGGGCGTTTCGGTCCTGTTAGGCGTGCTGCTGTCTCTGGGCTCCAGTTCGGCGGTGGCTAATGTGGTTGCCGGTATTGCTCTTACCTACACCCGTTCGTTTAATATCGGCGATCGGGTAAAAATTGGCGAACACATCGGGGATATCATTGAAAAATCCTTGTTGGCCACCCGGATACGAACGGTTAAAAATGAGGAGATTACCATTCCGAATGCAAGCATTTTAAACAGTCCGGTTGTGAACTACAGCTCTGCTTCCAAAGAAACGGCATTGATTCTGTACGCCAGCGTGACGGTCAATTACGATGTTCCCTGGCAGAAGGTCCATCCCCCGCTGATTGAAGCGGCATTAGCCACTCCCGGAATATTGCAAGAGCCTCGTCCGTTTGTCTTGCAGCGCCAGTTCAACAATACGACGGTGAGCTATGAAATCAATGCATATACCCAGGAGCCCCATCGCATGGTTGACATTTATTCCGACTTGCACCGGCATATTATTGAGTTCATGCAAACAGCAGGTGTTGATATAGCGTCGCCGCAGTATATTGCTTTTCATCATGGAAGTGCATCGGATAAAGAAGCGGTTAAGGGCAAAACAGATAATCATTAAAAGAAAATTGAAGAACAGCCGCTTGTAAAATCAAGAAACTAAGCCGATTCATCTCAAATTGTTCCATAGGTGATGAGTATGCTGGGCAAACAAAATTGACAAACCCGCTTTACAGCTCAACAATGGCTTGAAAAGGCAGACGAATTTATTCCTTACCCTTGCTTCCCACAATCCGCCTTTTCTTAATTGCCGGACAAAGCCAGGGTTACCGTACTTGGCGGCTCTGGCTAGGGGTGGTTAAATTTTGAAAAGCTGCCGCAATGACCGTCTCAGTGTCAAAACTGAACGGTCTTTTTCATTCTCACACCATACTCACACGATTGACTGTTTTCTCACACTGTACTCACAACATTTTTATTATGATAATGAGAACTGAATCAATCATTGAGCATGAGGTGAAAAGATGAAGACATGGAGCTCCGGACACAGTGAGGCGGTTAATGCAGACAGCATGGGCGGTGGCTGCTGATGCTTGGCTTTTCTCGGGCATTGAGCGGCGACTTGGGAATTGATTTGGGGACTACTAATACGCTGGTCTATAGTAAAGAGCAGGGTATTGTTTTGCAGGAGCCTTCGGTGGTTGCGGTGCTCCAGCCCAGCGGTGAGGTGCTGGCAATAGGAGCAGAAGCCAGGGCAATGCTGGGACGGACTCCGAGGAATATTGCGGCGCTTCGGCCGCTAAAAAACGGGGTTATTGATGATCTTACCATCACGCAGCAAATGTTGCAGTATTTTATCCGCAAAGTTGTTTCATCCCGTTTTTATAAGAAACCGCGAGTTGTCATCGGAGTTCCTTTACTCAACACGGACGTGGAGCAGAGGGCCTTGGTATCAGCAGCGACACAGGCCGGAGCCCAGGAAGTATATTTGATTGAAGAGCCTATGGCATCGGCCATAGGCGCCGGCTTGCCTATAGGGGAGCCTACCGGCAGCATCGTGGTGGATATCGGCGGCGGCACAACCGATGTAGCGGTTATTTCGCTGGGCGGCATCGTCAGAAGCAAGGCCATCCGCATTGGCGGCGCTGAAATGGACAAAGCCATCAGCCAGTATATAAGAAGGACCCACGGTTTGATGATCGGTGAACGGACGGCGGAGGCGATTAAGATTGAAATCGGTTCTACCAGTGCGATACCGGGAGGGGAAGCACAGCTGGAGGTTCGCGGACGCAGTCTGCTGAGCGGGCTGCCGAAGGCACTGGTCCTGTCGGAACAGGAGGTGCGTCTGGCTCTGACTGAACCGTTGGCCGCTATTGTTGACGTGGTAAAAAACACGCTGGAAGGCACACCGCCTGAATTGGTGGCAGATATCATCGAGCACGGCATGGTTCTGACCGGCGGCGGCGCTTTGCTGCGGGGATTGGATGCGCTGCTGGCGAGAGAAACCGGCATCAGGGTATCTGTGGCGGCTGAGCCTCTTACTTGTGTGATGCAGGGCATTGGTAAGGTATTGGACAATCTTGCTGTCATGCGTCCGGTTACGCATTCCCTGGGGCATTAGAACTGGCAGAAGGGAGGAGGCGTTTTTATGCGTTTATGCATGTCTTATACAGATAGGCTGGGGTTGCTGCGGGATATTGCGCAAGTAATGGTAATTTGGGAATGTAATATCGTATCTGTTAAAGTAGATGCGACAGATACGGGCGTCATCTATCTGGAATGTCAGCTTGCTTCTAAGGAGCAAAAACCGCAGGTTATCCAGGCATTGCAGCAGGTAGACGGGATCTGCCGCGTGAATGAAGTCCCTTCTATACCTTCGCAACAACGGGCCGAACAACTGGCGGCGTTAGTTGCCGCCCGGGAAGAAACGGCGGCGACAAATGAAATCCCCGCCTATCAGACGCTGGAAGAGCGGTTAGGCGAGGTAGAACGCGATATATTACAGGCGGCCATGCGAAAATTTCGTTCTTCCCGGCAGCTGGGTGCGGCGCTGGGTCTATCCCATACCGCAGTGTTAAAAAAACTTAAAAAATACGGTTTGCGATCGGGCGGGTGCTGAAATACAGGCAATAGAATCATAAATCGAAATTACCGCTGGCCTCCGGCTGAAAAAGAATTTTTTCCACCTTTAACAGGGCGATCCCTCCGGGGATGGCCCATTCAACCTTGTCCTTTTCCCGGTATCCCAAAATAGCCATGCCGATCGGCGCTAATACCGAAATCTTTCCCTCAAGCATATCAGCCTCTTCCGGATACACCAGCGTGAAAATCATTTCTTCCCCGCTGCTCATGTCTTTTAGCAATACCTGCGATCGCATCGTAATCACATCAGCCGGAATATTCTGAGGTTCGGCGATGAGAGCCCGTTTGAGCTCGGACTTTAATTCCTGCAGGGGGAGCTTGTTGCCTGCTTTAAATTCTTCTTCGATTTGAATTAACTTTTCCAGTCTCTCCAGGTCCCTGCGGGTAATAAAGATGGCTTTCGACATGCAATCCCTTCTTTCTTTGAAATTTATCCAATAGTTCATAAACAGAACGACTATCTTGCTATGCACAGATAGTCGCATGATGTTAAAGGAACCCCGCAATCTTGCTTGTAAGATTGTGTCGTCGCCCGGATATTGGTATACTAAAAATAAGGGCGTTCAGGAATTAATAAAAAATTCTGAACGGTGAGGTATGAATAATGCAGAATGTGACGGGAAAAAAAACGGATAAAGAAATCTTGGCAACTGATCTATTCAATCCATCAGCCAATAGTGATAACCAAGCTCTTTTGGACCCTGAAGTACAACTCGATCTGATTCTGGACGATATTGAACTGCTGCTTAAGCGAAAATATCCTGATCTCTCGAACGATAAGAATCTCTTCAATATAAGCCGGCTGCAATTTCTGCTGGGCGGCCAGTTTCGCATAGCCCGTTTGGTGAGAGAACAGGGGTTTGTTATTCAGGATTGCGAAATGTGCCTCCATTATGATTGCCAGTTCTCTTATTGCCAATATTACCGCTTACGATTGACGCGAAGAGAAGATTCTTATTATTACGCCGGTCTGTGCCCAGCATTAAGAATAAATGGATAACGTCCGCATTAAGCGATTTATCTATTATCCATTGAGAATTATTATACCAAAAATTCTGTGACCATGGTGTGAGAATGTAGATAACCGTGTGAAAGAGTTGTGAGGAAAATTATGGGACTGCCGGAGGCTCATATCGTCATTGTCTGCCTTTTAGCCTTTTTATGCATTGCCCTGGCGGCGAACCACTTTCGCACCGTCCGTCAGCGGACAAGAGTCACCGAGGAAATCCTGAGGGAGCGCTTTCGGGGAAATTTGCTGCGGTCCATTTCCCATGACTTACGCACCCCTCTTGCCGGTATCATCGGAACGTCTGAGATGCTGATGAATATGACGGCCCAAAATGACCGGAGGTACCCTCTTATAGCCGGAATTCATAAAGATGCCGACTGGCTGCATTCTCTCGTTGAGAACATTTTGAGCCTGACCCGTCTGCAGGATGGCAAGCCGGTGCTCAACAAACAGAAGGAAGCTGCCGAAGAGGTGGTAGGGGCTGCGATCCACCATATTTCGCGATACTATCCGGAGTATGAAATAACGGTTCAGGTACCGGATGAATTATTGCTTATCCCGATGGATGCCAGGCTGATCAGGCAGGTGCTGATCAATCTTTTGGACAATGCCGTCAAGCATACAGCTCTCCAAGATGAAATCAGCGTTTCGGTGACAACGGATCAAGAAGATCTTCAGAACAACATGTATGCTGTGTTTGCTGTCCGTGACAGAGGCAATGGCATCGCGGACTCTGAATTGCCGCATATTTTTCAGATGTTTTATACGTCGCGGGTTAAGCCTGACGATGCCCAGCCAGGCATAGGGCTGGGGCTGCCCATATGCGACGCGGTGGTAAAAGCTCATGGTGGAAGCATAATGGCCCGTAATCGCACCGACGGACCAGGAGCGGAGTTTATTTTTAAGCTTCCGCTAGAGAACTAGGAAAGCAGCGCATTTCGTTTCTGTGACAGCAGGACTCATTGGCTTTGCCCGAAATGCGCCTTACTTTCTGCTACTACGCGATGCTCTGCATCACTTAGGCGGGTGAATGAACATGACACCATATAACGCATATGTCCTTGCGGTTGAAGACGACAGGCAGATCCGAAATTATATCGGCTATTTGCTGGATACAGAGGGGTTCAGGCACATCGCCGCTACTACCGGTGAGAGTGCATTAAGCCTCCTGGCCTCCGAACCTATCGACCTAATGCTGTTGGACCTGGGATTGCCGGACATTGACGGCATGGAGATTATCAGGAAAGTCCGCGAGTGGTCGGAAATGCCGATTATCGTTATTTCCGCCCGGGATCAGGACAAAGAAAAAGCGGCTGCCCTGGATCTGGGAGCCGACGATTATTTGACAAAGCCCTTCTCCGCAACGGAGCTTTTTGCCCGTATCCGTGTCGTGCTGCGATATTTATACAGGCAGCGCAGCGGCGGAAAAGTGCAAAGCGTCCTCCAGGCAGGAGGGTTAAAAATTGATTTTGACAAGCGGTTGGTTTATCTGGATGGGAACGAAACCCATGTTACTCCCCTGGAATATAATTTATTGGCGCTTTTTTTCAGGAATATTGGAAAAGTGCTTACGACGAAGCAGATTTTAAAAGAGATTTGGGGCGTAAGCTACGGAAATGATACACAGGCCCTGCGAGCGCTCATGGCAGGGCTTAGGCGAAAAATCGAGAAGAACCCGGCAAAACCGCGGTATATCGTGACGGAGATAGGGGTGGGTTACCGGCTAGTGGACGAATAACAGCCGCTAATCCATATCACCTATCTTTATGCACATGGCAGTTCAATCGTCCTTCCGATCGCCGCTGACTAAACGAGTGCATTTTTTTCAGAACCAAGTTGAAAACAGCATGCCGTCGTCAGGATATTCTCTAATCTTCTTCAGAGAATACTTGTGGTGGAGATATCCGCAGCCATAATGCTGATGGCGGCCGTTTGCAGGGTAGTGGCGACACTATGGTCGGGTCCAACTTTCCGTTATACAACAAGCCGCGTCATTTCGACCAGCAGCGTCAGGCAGATAAAAATTGGCATCAGCCAGTTTTTTTTATTTCGCAGAATATACTTATCGGGCGGCGTCTTTACTTTTTTTTTACATCAAGATATTGTTTCTTGATATCGTTTTTACAACGATCAGAGGTACAATAATAATGTTAGATATATATATGCGACTGACGACAAGGGCTGAAAGGGAAAGATACGGGTAAATTGCTTTAAGATAGGGATACTGTAAATGCTTTGTTTAGTGGGGAGCTGGATGGAATGCCCAAAGAAGAGGAACGGCGGCCTGATCCACAAGAGCTGCTGCAGCGAATTCATAGAGAAAATCGTGGCCGGCTGACAGTTTTTCTAGGGGCGGCGGCCGGGGTCGGTAAAACCTATACCATGCTGGAAGCGGCCCATAGCCGGCTGGCGGAAGGCGTGCAGGTGGCGGTGGGATGGGTGGAGACCCATGACCGGGCGGAGACCGGGAAGCTGCTGGAGAGGCTGCCCCGCATCGCCCCGAAAGTTCTGGAATACCGGGGCAGGATTTTAACGGAAATGGACATTGACGCCATCTTGGCGCAGAGGCCGGCCTTGGTTCTGGTGGACGAACTGGCCCATACCAATGTGGAAGGCTCCCGTCATATCCGGCGGTTTCAGGATGTGGGGGAGTTATTAAACGCCGGGATCGATGTCTATACCACTTTAAACATTCAGCACATAGAAAGCCTGAATGATGTGGTGGCTCAAATTACCGGCATTATTGTCCGGGAAACGGTACCCGATTTCTTTGTGGAGCAGGCTGACAGCATCCAATTGATCGATATCCCGCCGGAAGATCTGATTAAACGTTTAAAGGACGGTAAGGTCTATATTTCCGGTCAGGTCCAGCAAGCGTTAAAAAGTTTTTTTCGTCCCGGCAATATCAACGCTTTGCGGGAACTGGCCCTGCGGTTTACCGCCGGCCGAGTCGATCAAGACATGGCAGAATACATGCGGCTGCATCGTATCAACGGTCCCTGGCCGGCAGCCGGCCGGGTGATGGTCTGTATCAGCGCCAGTCCGTTTTCGGCGCAGCTCATTCGGGCGGCTCACCGTCTGGCTAAAGGACTGCGGGCTGATTTTCTGGCTGTCTATATCGACACCCCGTCACGCCGTTTTCCTATGGGGGAAAAAGAACAAGACCGGGTTTGGCGCAATTTGCGCCTGGCAGAGGAATTGGGCGGCAAAATTGTTACGGTGGCCGGAAACAACATTGTCGGGGAAATTTTGACGGTGGCCCGCAACGAGAATGTCACGGCGGTAGTGATCGGTAAGCCTCGCCACAGCCGCTGGCGGGAATTTTGGCAGGGATCGCTGGTGGATAAATTGATCCGGCGCAGTGAAGGGATCAATATCTACGTGATTCAAAGCAAGGCTGAAACTGAGGCACACTCCGCCATCAGTACGGCCCAGCCTGACGCACCGGCGGCGTCTTGGAGGCCTGTTGCCGAGGGACTGCTGATGACGGCAGCGGTAACGATGCTGAGCTGGCTGGGGCGGGAGCATTTTGACCCGGTGAACACGGCCCTGCTCTATGTGCTGCCGATTTTGTTCAGCGCTGTCCGATGGGGCCGCCGGCCTTCCTATATTACAGCACTGGCCAGTGTGCTGGCGTTTAATTTTTTATTTACGCCGCCGTTGCTGACCTTTACGGTGAGTGATGTTCGTTACTTGCTGAGTTTTTCCATTTTTCTGGTTATTTCGTTTGTGGTCGGCGGCCGGACGGAAACGCTGCGTAAGGAAGTGCGCCTGACCCGGCAGCGGGAAACCAGCGTGCGGACCTTATATGATTTTAGCCGCCAAATTGCGGCAATCATTGACGTAACCAGGATTGCCCAAACCTTCGTCAGACATGTTGGCGTGGCGATCGGCCGCAATACCGTGCTGCTGCTGCCGGATGACAAAGGACAACTGGCGGCAGAGGCTCACTATGATGTCAGTGGGCCGGCGGGACAGGCAGCCCAGCCGGCTTTGCCGGCTGCGGAACAGGCGGTGGCCAATTGGGTATGGGCCAATGGCCAGGTAGCGGGGCGGTCAACCGAGACCCTGCCTGGCGCGGAATTTTTATTCGTGCCGTTAACCGTCGACCGGCGGATGGCCGGGGTGTTTGGCATTGAAATGGGGCAGCAGAAAATGACCCAGGAAGAACGGCAGCTTATTTATGCCTGGGCTGGGCTGGCAGCCATTGCCGTGGAGCGGGGGAACCTGACCGAAGCCGCCCGTCAGGCGGCGCTGCTAAAAGAGTCGGAGCAACTGCGCACCGCGCTGTTCAATTCGGTTTCCCACGAACTCAGGACGCCGTTGGCGGCGATCAGCGCTGCTGCTGCTGCCTTGCTGGACACAGAGGCGCATTATAGTGCCGAAATTCGGCGGGAGTTGCTGGAGACGGTCAAAGACAGCGCCAACCGGATGGAACGGGTAGTGGGCAATCTGCTGGATACTGCCCGCATCGAAAGCGGAATGCTGGAACTGAAAATTGACTGGTGTGATGTGGAGGATATCGTGGGCACTGCCATTCGCCGCATGGGCGAAACAACGCAAAATTATCTCCTGCGGACCCGGATATCACCTGAATTGCCGTTGCTGCGGGCCGATTGCGTGTTATTGGAGCATGTCTTGGTTAATTTGCTGGACAATGCCGTTAAATATTCGCCTCCCGGCGCCGAAATCATCATTGCCGCCGTACAAAGCGGCCCGGAGATTGTTGTATCGGTGCAGGACAGCGGCTCCGGCATCCCGGAGCAGGATATGGAAAAAATCTTTGAAAAGTTTTACCGTGCGCGGCAAGCGGTGCAGGCCGCCGGTACAGGACTGGGCTTATCCATTTGCAAGAGCATTGTGGAAGCCCACCGGGGACGGATTTGGGCCCGCAATGGCCCGGGTGGAGGTGCGGTCGTTGCATTTACTGTGCCGGTGCCGGAGGACGGCGGCAAGACGCTGGTAAAGGAAGCTGAATGGAATGACGGAAAAGGGACTCAGAATTTTAGTGATTGATGATGAGCCGCAAATACGCAAACTGTTGAAAGTTTCCCTGCAGGCCTACGGTTATCAAATCGGTGAGGCGGAGAATGGATGGGAAGGGATTCAGCAGGCGGCGGGTTTTAAGCCTGATCTGACCATTGTGGATCTGGGGCTGCCGGATATGGACGGAAAAGAAGTCGTGCAGCAAATCCGCGAATGGTCGGCGATGCCCATCATTATTTTGACAGCCCGTGATCAGGAACAGGAAAAGATTTCTGTTTTGGACGCCGGCGCGGATGATTATGTTACAAAGCCATTTGGCATAGGGGAGCTGATGGCCCGGATGCGGGTGTGTCTGCGGCGGATAGCAGCCGCAGACAGCGAACCGGTACTGCGGTGCGGCGGTTTGATTGTGGATCTTTTGCAGCGACGGGTCACCGTGGATGAACGGGAAATTAAACTGACCCCGACGGAGTATGAGCTGATCAAATTTATGATCCAGCATGCCGGCCGGGTAGTGACTCATAAACAACTGCTGCAGGCGGGATGGGGCAATGCCTATCAGGAAGATACCCACTATATCCGCATCTATATCGGCCAACTGCGGCGCAAAATCGAGCAGGACCCGGCGCAGCCCCGCTATATTATTACTGAATCGGGAATCGGCTACCGGCTTATGGGGCAATAGTTAAGGGGGGAATTACTCTGTTTCGTCATATTAAAAGAATCTTAATCGGGCGCCCGCTTCATAACCGGGAAGCTATGGCGGAACGTTTGCCAAAGTGGAAGGCTTTGGCGATCTTTTCCTCGGATGCGCTATCTTCCGTCGGCTACGGCCCGGAACAGATTGCGCTGGTTTTGGCCGCTTCGGGTCTTGCGGCCTACGGTTATTATCCTTATGCCTTTCTGGTCGTTCTCAGTTTGCTGGCTGTTGTGACCGTTTCCTATACCCAGGTGGCCAGGGCCAATCCGGGCGGAGGCGGTTCTTACTCGGTAGCCAAAAAGAATTTGGGCGAATATCCGGCGCTGGTGGCGGCTGCCGCTTTGTTTGCCGATTATGTGCTGACTGTGGCCGTGAGCATTACCGCTGGGACTCAGGCTCTGGTATCTGCCTTTCCGGCGCTGCGTGAACAGGCAATCAGTATTGATATCTTTGTCTTATTTGCCATCCTCACTTTGGTTAATCTTCGCGGCGTGAGAGAATCCGCCCATGCCTTCGTGTTTCCGACCTATTTGTTTGTGCTGGGCATGCTGGGATTGATCGTCACGGGGGTGTATCAGGCAATAACCGGTCCAGGACCTGTTTTTGCGGCGGAGTCGCTGGCGAAGCAGGAGCTGGACTGGGTGATGCTGGCGCTGGTGCTGCGCGCGTTTGCCAACGGCTGCAGTTCGATGACCGGCTTGGAGGCCATCTCTAACGGCGTGCCTATGTTCAAGCCGCCGGAGCATGCCAATGCCATCAAGACGACCTATTGGATGTCCGGATTGCTGGCCATTATGCTGACGGGGATCTCCTTTTTGCTTCTGCACTATCATATCCTGCCCATGCCGCATGTGACCATGTTGTCTCAGATCGCCGAGCAGACGCTGGGAAGAGGCTGGTTTTACTATTACA
The DNA here is from genome assembly GCF_000219125.1 of Acetonema longum DSM 6540. Taxonomy (NCBI): domain Bacteria; kingdom Bacillati; phylum Bacillota; class Negativicutes; family Acetonemataceae; genus Acetonema; species Acetonema longum. The sequence goes on along the minus strand of NZ_AFGF01000078.1, from coordinate 16,742 downwards.
TTCAAATGACGACTATGCTAATCTTGTTTTTGGCGGCCAATACCGCCTATAACGGCTTGCCGCCGCTCCTGTCGCTGCTGGCGCAGGACGGTTACATGCCCCGCTATTTGGGCCTGCGGGGGGAAAGGCTGAGTTTTTCCAACGGCATTTTGCTTTTGAGCCTGGTGGCAGGGTTGCTGATTGTCGCTTTTGACGGCGAGGTGGAGCATCTTATTTCTCTTTATGCCGTTGGCGTATTTCTTTCGTTTACCATCGCCCAGTCCGGCATGGTCGTTCACTGGTGGCGGCAGCGGGACCGGAACTGGCGCAGGCGGGCCTTGGTCAACGGGTTCGGGGCTATGATCACCGGTATTGTGGTGGTTGTGATTGCGGTCAGTAAATTTTTTGCCGGCGCCTGGATTGTCCTCATTTTCATTCCGGTCATGATCTTCATCTTTAAAAAAATCAAAGGGCATTATCTGGATATGGCGGAACAACTGCGTCTGCCCCTGGAGGAAGGGCAGTATGGCGGATATTCGGCGGGAAAACATTATGTCATAGTGCCGGTAGCCAGCCCCACCCGGGTAGTAGCAAATACCATGCGGTATGCCAAAATGATCGGCGATGAGATTATCGCGCTGCATGTGGCGACCGATAAGGAGGAGATCCAGCGGGTGGAAGAAAAATGGAAGCAGTGGAATCCGGATGTGAAACTGGTGACGGTTTATTCTCCATACCGTCTGGTGATCCAGCCTGTTATTCAATTTGTGGAAAAATTGATCAAGCGGAAAAGGCCGGAGGATTTTATTACCATTGTGATCCCCGAATTCGAGACCAGAAAATGGTGGCACCGCCTGCTGCATAATCAGACTGGACTGATTTTGCGGACGATGCTGATCTTTAGTAAAGATGTGGCCGTTACCACGCTTCCTTTTCAGTTAAAAAAATAGATGCAACAGCAAAAATGCCGTGTCTTCTGGAAGATAGAAGATGCGGCATCTTTTGTGACCAGGCCGCTCGGTCAGTACTTACTGTATTTTTACGGATTGCGCCGCGTTCTTGCCACTATCTTTACCTTGAGTGGAGCTACAATAAAGGCTGTAAATGGCCATTGGCCATAATGGAAGCAGGGAGGCAGGAAAATATGGTTGAGTATTGGTTAACTGGGCTAGCTGGGGTCCTATTGCTCGTATATTTACTTTATGCATTGCTGAACCCGGAGGAATTTTAAGGTAATGGCAGATATTGTATTGTTTGGATTGTTTCTCGCAGTGGTATTGCTCTTGGCTTGGCCGTTGGGCAACTATATGGCAAAAGTGTTTATTATGGAAAAGACATTTCTTGATCCGGTGCTGCAGCCGCTGGAACGGCTGATCTATCGCCTGGCAGGGATCAATCCGGAACAGGAAATGAATTGGCGGCAATATACCGCGGCGCTTCTGCTGTTTAACGTGTTGGGCGCGATTTTAGTTTTTCTGATTCAAGTCCTGCAAGGGTCACTGTTTTGGAATCCAGCCGGCCTGAACAGTGTGTCGCCCTGGCACTTGGCGTTCAATACGGCGGTCAGTTTTATGACCAATACCAACTGGCAGTCTTACGGCGGCGAATCCACAATGAGCTATTTTACTCAAATGACGGCGCTCACGGTACAAAATTTTGTTTCAGCAGCCGTGGGTGTGGCAGTGGCGATAGCCCTGATCCGGGGCTTAACCCGTAAGGCGGCTTCGACGATCGGCAACTTCTGGGTCGATCTGGTGCGCAGCATATTTCGTGTATTGTTGCCTTTATCCATCGTATTTACGCTGATTTTCGTGCAACAAGGGGCTATACAAAATTTATCGCCTTATCTGACGCTGCAAACACTGGAAGGGACTGAACAAACGCTGGCAATGGGGCCGGTGGCTTCCCAGGAGGCCCCGAAATTATTGGGAACCAATGGCGGCGGCTTCTTTAACGCCAATTCCGCTCATCCCTTTGAGAACCCCACGCCGTTCACCAACTTTCTGCAGGTGACAGGCATTTTCCTCATTCCCGCCGCACTGGTGCTGACTTTTGGCCGGATGGCCGGACAGCGGCAGGGATATACCATATTGGCGACGATGGTGCTGCTGTTTGCCCTGATGCTGGCCGGCACCTACCTCAGTGAGCTGAACGGCAATCTCATCCTGGCCGGTTTGGGCCTGGACGGTCCCACGGCAATGGAAGGCAAGGAAGTTCGGTTTGGCGTTGGCGGTTCAGTCTTGTTTGCCACCGTGACAACGGCGGCCTCCTGCGGTGCGGTTAATGCCATGCATGACAGCTTCACACCGCTAGGCGGCCTCTTCCCCTTATTGCAGATGCAACTTGGGGAAGTCATTTTCGGCGGTGTTAGCGCCGGGTTTTACGGCATCCTGCTGTATATCATCCTGAGCATGTTTATCGTTGGCCTGCTTGTTGGCCGGACGCCGGAATACCTTGGTAAAAAAATTGAAGCCCGCGAGATTCGGATGGCTACGCTTGGAATATTACTCCCTGCAGTTTCCATACTGACCAGCAGTGCCGTTGCTGCAGCAACGGACCTGGGAATATCCTCTGTTCTCAATCCCGGACCGCATGGCCTGAGCGAGATCACGTACGCGTTCGCTTCTGCTGCAGGCAATAACGGCAGCGCTTTTGGCGGCTTAAGCGCCAATACCCCTTTTTATAATTTAATGCTGGCCATGGGGATGCTGATCGGCCGTTTCGGTGTCATCCTTCCTGTCCTGGCCCTTGCCGGCGACATGGCGGAAAAGAAGATCTCCCCTCCCGGTCCCGGCACTTTCCCCACCACCGGCTGGCTGTTTGTGGCGCTCTTAGCCGGCGTCATCCTCATTGTCGGTGCTTTAACCTTTTTGCCGGTACTGACTTTAGGGCCGATTGCCGAGCACTTGCTGATGCTGCATGGGACTACGTTTTAAAAGGGGCGAATGGAAAATGAACACTCACAGCAGTTTTAATAAAGAGATCATGGGAACTGCCGTACGCGATGCCTGCCGCAAATTAGACCCGCGCACACAATTGCGCAACCCGATCATGTTCATCGTGTATATCGGGGCGATTATCACAACATGGTTTACTGTGCGCGATTTTGTGCAGGTAGTGGGGCAGCCGGCCTTCTTTACCCTGCAGATCACACTGTGGCTATGGTTTACCGTTTTGTTCGCCAACTTCGCCGAAGCGGTTGCTGAAGGCCGGGGTAAGGCGCAGGCCAATGCCTTGCGCAGTACCCGCAGCCAGACTAAGGCCAAAAAGGTTGTCAGCGGCAGGACGACCTTGGTAGATGCGGTTGAACTGCGCAAGGGCGATGTGGTGCTGGTGGAAGTCGGGGAGTTTATTCCCGGCGACGGCGAAATCATCGAAGGCATGGCGTCGGTAGATGAAAGCGCCGTGACGGGAGAATCGGCGTCGGTCATCCGCGAATCGGGCGGCGATAAGTCTTCGGTTACCGGCGGTACCAGGGTGCTGTCCGACTGGATTAAAATCCGGATTACAGCTAATCCCGGCGAAACTTTTCTCGACCGGATGATTTCACTGGTAGAAGGGGCCAAACGGAAAAAACGCCCAATGAAATTGCCCTGACGATTCTGCTGATTGGCTTAACCCTGATCTTTCTGTTCGCCGTGGCTACGCTGGTGCCTTTTGGGATTTATTCCGGGATCAGCATACCGGTCACGGTTTTGATCGCCTTGCTGGTCTGCCTGATTCCCACGACCATTGGCGGACTGCTTTCCGCCATCGGCATCGCTGGTATGGACCGGCTGCTCAAGCGCAATGTGCTGGCCATGTCCGGACGGGCGGTGGAAGCTGCCGGCGATGTGGATGCACTGTTCCTGGATAAGACCGGCACCATTACGCTGGGCAACCGCATGGCGACCGAGTTTATCCCGGCTCCCGGCGTCAGTCCGGAGCAGCTGGCCGATGCGGCTCAGCTTGCCTCGCTGGCCGATGAGACACCAGAGGGGCGGAGCATCGTGGTATTGGCTAAGGAAAAGTACAATCTGCGGGAACGAAATTTAATAGCCATGGAAGCAAGGTTTGTCCCGTTTACGGCGCAGACCAGCATGAGCGGCGTGAATGTAGAAGGCCGGGAGATCCGCAAAGGTGCGGTGGATGCCATCAAAAAATATACCCAGGAGCGGGGCGGGGTATTTTCCGCTGCCGTTGACAAAGCTTGCGAGACGATTGCCAGGAGCGGCGGGACGCCCCTTGTCGTGGCGGAAGGAGTGCGCGTACTTGGCGCCATTTATCTGAAAGATATCGTGAAGGGCGGCATTAAGGAACGGTTCCGGGATCTCAGGCAGATGGGAATTAAAACGGTCATGATTACCGGTGATAATCCTCTGACGGCAGCGGCTATCGCCGCTGAGGCCGGTGTCGACGACTTTTTGGCCGAAGCAACACCGGAGGATAAGCTGCGCTTAATCCGCGAGTATCAGGAAAGGGGAATGCTGGTGGCTATGACCGGCGACGGCACCAATGATGCGCCGGCACTGGCCCAGGCCGATGTGGGCGTGGCTATGAACAGCGGTACTCAGGCTGCTAAAGAAGCCGGCAATATGGTCGATTTGGACAGCAATCCCACCAAACTGATTGAAGTGGTGGAGATCGGCAAGCAGCTTTTAATTACCCGCGGTTCCCTGACCACATTCAGCGTGGCCAATGACGTAGCCAAATATTTTGCGATTATTCCCGCCATGTTTGCCGATGCTTTCCCGGTGCTGAACGTGTTCAATGTCATGGCCCTGGCCACTCCGGAAAGTGCGGTTTTAAGCGCAGTTATTTTTAATGCGCTGATTATTATCGTCTTGATACCGCTGGCCCTGCGCGGGGTTCAGTACCGGCCGGTAGGAGCCGAGGTGCTGCTCAAGCGCAATATTCTGATATACGGGATGGGAGGCATCATCGTCCCGTTTATTGGCATCAAACTGATCGATTTGATGATTGTAGCGCTTAGTTTGGTCTAGTAAGGGCAACAGTGCGAGAGAGCATTGTTGCAAAATAGAAAGAAAGGGTGTTGAAAAAGTTGTTCCGACAAACTTTAAGTGCGGCGGTAATACTTGTCGCACTAACCATTATAACCGGGTTGATTTATCCATTAGTGATGACCGGTGTGGCGCAGACGGTATTTCCCGATCAGGCTAACGGATCGGTTATTGTCCGGGATGGAGTGTCGATAGGCTCCGAATTGATTGGCCAAAATTTTACCAGTCCAAAATATTTCCACAGTCGGCCATCAACGGCTGGCAAGGATGGCTATGATGGGGCCAACTCTTCCGGCTCTAACCTGGGGCCAACCAATCAGAATCTGATGGATGCGGTGAAAGGCAAGGCGCAAAACGTACGTGAAGAAAACGGGTTACCCGAAGGGGCCGGAGTGCCTTCCGACTTGGCGCTGGCCTCGGGCAGCGGTCTTGATCCCCATATTACGCCTGCTGCCGCCTATATTCAGGTTGAACGGGTAGCCCGAGTACGGGACTTGACTGTTGACGCCGTGCGACAATTGGTAGATCGGCATGTGGAAGGAAGGCAGTGGGGCATTTTCGGCGAACCCCGTATCAACGTGCTGGAGCTGAATCTGGCGCTTGATGCGTTAAGAGAAACAGCAGTAAGGTAGCAAGCCTTTTATTTTGGTATTAAAGATGCAATGAAATCAGCGTATTGCCGGATGAACGGCAGCACGATCAGAGAACTCAGGATGTTGAACAATGCGTGTATCAGGGCAATCTGCCCGGGAAAATCCGGGACCAGATACGCGGCGGACAGGGTCAATAAATGAGTGACCGGTAAAAATATCATAACACCCAGGATATTTAGCACAATATGGGCCGCTGCTACTCGCTTCGCAGCCAGGGGAGCGGCTGCCCCCACTATTACCGAAGATATGCAGGAACCGATATTATTGCCGTAAACAATATAGGCAGCGGTCGTCATATCGATCAGGCCCCTTTCCGCCAGCACGATCAGTACGCCGGTAGCGGCACTGCTTGACTGAAATATAAGGGTGATAATGACGCCTGCAGCAATTCCGTATAGGGGATTACGATGATACTTCGTTAATAAATCCAGAATGATACTGTCGATCCGGATCATTTCATTTACTGCTATCGACAAAAAATCCAATCCCAGCAGGATGAACCCTAATCCGGCCACAGACAGCGCCGGATACCTTAATTTTCTAAGTGCCAGCATGATGATGATGCAAAAGATCAGAAAAGGGAAAAGAAATTTTCTGGAAATGGACAGAGTCATTAATTGTACAGTGGTGCAGGTTCCGATGTTGGCTCCCAGAATAACGCCCAGGCTTTGGTAGAAGGTCAGATATTCGGCGCCGACCAAACCGATGGTAATGAGTGACACTGCTGTGCTGCTTTGCATGATTGCCGCAGCTGCTGTGCCGACCAGCAGCCCGCGCCAGGGGGTCACAGTTACTTGTTGAAAATAATGCTTTATTTTATGGGAAAGCATTTGCTTGAGACCGAAACGCATGCAAAATAACCCGCTTAACAGCAGCCCGATGCCAATCAGAATCAGCATGAGAACGCGCATAGCCGTTACCTCCGTTCCTCATACCAATATGCGATTTTCAGGAGGAATAAAACGGCTACAGCACGATTTACAGTAAATATTTTACCGGTGATTTCTTCCAGGACGTGTAATCAGCTTCTGGGCCAGTACATAATAATGAGGACGCCGATCAAGGCGATAAAGCCGCCGATAACGTCGAACCTGTCAGGCAGTACATGATCCACTTTCCATCCCCACAACAGGGAAAGAACGATAAAAATACCGCCGTAAGCTGCATAAACGCGGCCAAAATTGGCAGGCTGCAGAGTCGGCACTATGCCGTAAAGGACCAGAATGAGAGCGCCGACCACTCCGTAGTGGTAACCTTTCCCCTCCCGCAGCCAAAGCCACATTAAGTAGCCGCCGCCGATTTCAAATAAGCCGGCAATCAAAAAATATGCCACTGATTTGATGACTTCCATGTTTTTACCCTCCAGATAAGTGTGATTCTACTGAGGCAATTCGGGGTGCACGGCAGTAACCCCTGCTGTTTCTACGGCAGACGAAGGTTGAAATGCTATTTGGATTATAGTAGGATAAACAATAAAGTATGAAGTTAATGGGAATAGGGGGACGCGAATATGAGAAAATGGCTTACATTTTTTGTCGCCGTCATGCTGATTGTCAGCTTGGTGGTTGCGGGATGCGGCGGCTCGCAGACAGCGAAAAAGGAAGAAGTGAAATATCCGGCCAAACCCATTAAACTGATTATACCTTTTGCAGCCGGCGGCGGCACGGATGCGGTAGGCCGGGCCTTTGCCGAGACGCTGAAAGGTATTTTGAATCAAGATGTTGTGGTCGTGAATAAAACCGGCGGCGGCGGTGCTGTCGGCATGTTTGAAGGCCTGAAGGCTAAAACGGACGGCTATACCCTGACTATGATTACCCGGGAAGTAGTTTCTCTGCCTCTCCAGGGACAGGCTCCTTTTAAAATTTCTGATTTCCGCCTGATTGCCAATGTGAACACCGATCCGGCCGTTATTGTTGTGTCCACCGGTTCGAAGTACCAAACCATTGAAGATTTACTGGCCGGTTTGAAAGCCAATCCGAACCAACTGAATTTTGCCGCTTCGGTAACGCCGAATTTCTATGCCATTCAGTTTACCGAGGCAACTGGGGTTGAATTTGTTACTATTCCTTTCGCCGGCGCTGCTCCGGCTATCACTGAAATTCTTGTCGGCGGTGCTGAATTCGGTATTTATGGACCAGGCGAAGTCAAGGCGCAAATTGATGACGGAAAACTGCGGCCGCTGGCGGTTATGGCCGACAAACGCTTTGACGGCCTGAAAGACGTCCCCACGCTGAAAGAAAAAGGCATTGACGCCGTGACCTGCACTTATCGTGGTATTGCCGTTCCTCCCGGCACGCCGGATGCGGTGGTTAAAGTTCTGGAAGATGCCGCGGCTAAAGCCGTACAAGATCCTAAGTTTGTTGATTTCATGAATAAATCGTTCTTAGGCATTGACTATAAAGACGCCGTTGCCTATAAAACATTCCTGGAAAATGACGTAAAAGAGTTAGGTCCGATTATTGAAGCCGGTAAAAAGAAGTAATATAAGAAAAATGATCAGGCGTCCTCGGGAGGATGCCTGATCATTTTTTCTCTATCTATTCTGCAGACTGAAAAAATGGTATAATAGACAATATTATTTGTTTTGCCGGTTATCCAGTCTTCGTCGCAGCCAGATTAACAAGATAACAGGAGATTTTTGCAGCGGAATGAAAAATGTTTATGATAAAGTTTCTTATTTTTTTTCTCATGAGTTGGGTGGAAACCTGGTTATCACTCAGGAATGGGTGGAGGGCTTTCTCCGGCAAAAGGCTTGGCAGGGCAGCACCGATAAAGAACTGAGTGAGATTTGGGACCAGTTACAACTGTTGATTCAGTATTTAGCGGTAACCGAGCATGAAACTCTGGAGGAAATTTCTGGCCCGGAATACAGCATTTTCATTGAATGGGCGGGACATGCTACTTCTTTTAAGATCACTCTCCAATCAGTCAGGCGTATATTTGGCGTACTGGAAGAATTTTTTCAGTATTTAATTGGCAGGCGCCTGCTCCACACGGCTGAAGATTTGCAGCTGGCAGCGAAAGAAATAGCCGGCGGCAAGCGGCTGAGACTCTTAAAGCATCATCTGGATGATGATGAACTGGAACGCTTAAAACACGAGTGGACTCATTCTCTGGGCCCCCGGACGGCAATGATGCTGGACGATGAAGCCAGCATATTCGCGGATATTGTGGAAAGGCTCATGAATAAGCTAGCCGGTTATTTTCAGAAAAACGTATTTGATGAGGATTTTCACCGGGCCTTGTTTTTATATGTAGGCCCGGCCAATACTATTCCCTCGCCGCATCAGGAGAATTTTGAAGAATTTTGGATGGGGTTTTGGGATTATTTTCTTTTTGATTATCATCTTATTGCCGATGATCGTTCTCCGGTTGATCATTTTTGTCAGAGCCAGGAGAAATTATCCGGTGAAGAGCGGGCTGTACTGCGGGATTTGGTTCAGGCCGAGTTTTCCGTGTTTTATATCAATAAAATCGTCAATCAGGACTGGGTTGAATGCGTAAATCTATTTACGGATGAGGTGTTTGAAATGCCTTATCCGGCCGTTGATAATAAAATGATGAAGCGGCTTTTGTTTTTTGGCCATATTTTTTCCCATGGAACGATTATGGCTAACTATGTGGCCAGCGTGGATATCAGTCCGAATTTGCGCCGGCGCATTAAGCAAGAAATTTCACGGCAGCGAGAAATATTCACGGTGCAGCAGCCCGATGCCAGTTGGAAAGAGTTTTTCCGGAGACACTCCATCGCTGTGCGCCATACCATGCATGTACTGACAACCGTGTCTACCGTCAATGTCACTCCGCTTCACGCCAGACAGCAGTATCCGTCTGTTGAGAAAAAAAGAGAACCGCAGCCGGCGGTTGTGGAAGTTTTGCAGAGGATGATGCCGAAATACGGCTTTTCGCTGCATGATATCCGGTTAGCGGAAAAGATGTGGTCCGATTACTGCCAGCGGCGGGAGACCCAGGTCCGCAAACCGGCTGTTTGGGCGGCTGCGGTTGTCTATACCTTTTCTTTGCTGAACTCGCTGTTTAATGCATCGATGGAAGAACTGGCACAGGATGCCGGCATATCCACGTCCGGCATTTATGCCAGTCGCGGTAAAATTGAGGATATCCTGGAACTTGATGTGCATGATGCCAGATATTTAAATGAGGAAGGATTTTTACTGCTGCTTTATATGTCATAAGATCATTTTTATACAGGAGGTACGCTGAAAATGCGTTGTAACGTCTGTGGCAACGAATATGACGAAGAGGTCTGTCCGGTTTGCGGCCGGGATACGCGTGATGCCTCCCGGGTGACAGTCTTATCCCGTGCCGAAAAAGACGATTTTGACGGTATCACCATTGACCAAAGCGACCGTTCCGATGATGACCGGCAACAGTATGACCGACCTGGATTCGGCAGGATATATGTAGAGCAGGTGAGCCTGGGTGGCGGAGGACTGCTGTCGAAATTGCTGATTGCGGTGTTTTTCCTGTTTATTCTCTTTGTGGCTTTGCCGTTGGCCGTTTTACTGATGATGATTGGTATGGTTATCTGGTTTTTCCGCCGCTAGGGGACCGTTGAAAACGGGCCGTCTGCGTCGTTACTCCTGCGGGCGCGCGCTGTTCAGAAAGCGCCCCTTTTCGGATTCGTGTTGACTGGTTACTTTGATCTAAAATACCCGAAAAGGGACTGCTTTCTTCCAGCTTTCACGATGCTGCGCATCTTTCCAGCATTGCCGTACCCTCCCGAACGTACTGTCTGCGCGGGCGTCCTCGTCGTGCTATCAGAATATGTGACTTCTCGGGATACCGGTAGTAGCGGATGTTATCTCATAAGCCGAAAAGTCACCTAAATTCTTCAGTATGGCAACACAGGCGTTGCTCTTACCTAGCATCTGACTCGTTTTGAACGGTCTCAGAGTCGAGGCTGCAGATGAGTTTTGCAACAGGCCCCTAGGAGACCGTTGCAAAACTCATCTGTATGCTTTTAAAATAATCCTGTGTCGTTGAGCATGGGATTATTTTTGTTTTTGTAGGCGGTTTCCAGCCATTCCAGGTCCTGCAGCAGTTTTTTTTTGTCTTGAGGCAGGGTTCCGGACAAGGGGACCAGGTTGGAAGCGTGGTTGCAGCGGAACAGGGAGGGCTTGGTGAGGTGGGTATGTTCCAGCATGGTTTTTAACTCCAGGATGATTTCATAGGGGGAAAGGGGTTGAAACCGGCCTTGCTCCACCAGGGAGCGCAGCGGGGTTCCCTCGTGGAGCATCAGGGTCAGGGCGCTTAGCATCGTAGGATTGATTTGGCTGATGACCTGGCCGGTATGGACGGCATGCTGATGGGAAAGTTCTTTGCCGCCCAGCCCCAGGATGACCATCGCCGAGAGTTTTAGTCCGGCTGCCAGCACTTTTTGTCCGGCTTCCGCCATTTCAGCTCCTGTGACTCCTTTATCCGCCAGGGCTAGCACCTGATCATCGCCGCTTTCGATTCCCAGGTATATAATCTGTAAACCGGCTTCCCGCAAAGCAGAGAGTTCTTCCGGCGTTTTACGCAGGATATCCTTGGGCCCTCCATAGCAAGTGATGCGCGACAGCTTGGGAAAGGCTTGCCGCAGCTCCTGCATGATGGTCAGCAGGGTTTCGGTTCTGAGCACCATTGCATTGCCGTCGGCCAGGAATACCCGCCGCAAGAGAGGGGCTTGTCTGGCCGCCAGGCGGATGAGGGGGATGATTTCTTCCAGGGGGCGTATCCGGAATTTAACATCCCGGTACATGCTGCAGAAGGCGCAGCGGTTATGGGAACAGCCGACGGTTACCCGCAGGATAAAACTATTAGCCTCACTGGGAGGGCGAAAGACCATGCCTTCCGCATCGTCAAAGTACATAAATTCCTCCTGTATTTATCCTAGTAGTTGTTTTTTTAGTTCGAGGTACTTAGCGGTAAAGTAGGAGCCGTTTTGGGCTTCCCGGTGGTCAAAACCGAATACCCGCCGGCTGACGGCCAGTACCGGCGGCGCCTGGATGCGTTTGGCCACTGCCATGCCGGTGTAGAGTTTCCACCAGCGTTCTAAATCCGTGATGAATTCGGCCGGACCGGGGAAAAGGCGTTGAGACAGACCGGACTGGCAGCCGATCTCGGTCTCCAGCGTTCCGGCCAGATACCAAGTCAGGAGATCTTCCGGCGTTGCTCTGTCCCAACGCTCCACAAAGGCTCGGAACAGATAATCGTGATACGGATAGATGATCGGGTCCCCTTTGCCCTCGTCCACAGCGTGATCCGGCGAGAGTTCGGCGCTGGGCGGCAGCGTGAAGATTCCCCGGGGAATAATCTCATCCCGGTAGACCTCTTCATTAAAATATTGGGCCAGCGCGTAAACCTGATGCTTCCACAGGTCGGCCAGCGCTGCCAGGCAGCCGCTCTGGTCGCCGTACAGGGTGGCATAGCCTACCGTTAGTTCGGATTTATTGGCGTTGCAGGTAAACCCGCCGCCAAATGCAGCTGCCAGAGCCGCCAAAATACGGGAAGAACGGTCCCGGGCCTGAACATTTTCCAGCATGAAAGGACTTAGGGTCAGTGATTGGAATTGCCCCGTTGCCTTCAGCTCGGCTTGGTGAATTTGCCGGGTGGTTAAGTCCACCGCTTCCTGAATCGGGATTACGGTATAGGGACAGCCTAAACGGCTTGCCAGGATTGCTGCCAGGTCTTTGGTAGTAGAGGAGTTGTGTTGGCTGGGCATGTTGACCAGGAGGACCTGCGCCGGCGGCAGGATATGGGCGTACAGGGCGGCGGCCAGGCTTGAGTCAATGCCGCCGGACAGGCCGATGACCACCCGTTCCAGACCTATGGAACGCAGAAATGCCACCGTTCCATAGCGGACAGCCTGACAGACGGTATCAATGCCGCTGTCATCAGGCACTGCCACGGCAGGCCGGGACATTCCTCCGCCGGCGGTATCCAGGTCAATCACCGGCATGGAAGCGGTAAAGGCTGGGCAATAGGCAATGACGGCTCCGGCTCTGTTGTATACAGTGCTGCAGCCATCGAAAGTATATACGGTTTTCCCGTTATTTTGGATCCCCACATTGTTTACATAGAGAACCGGTACCCCCAGCTTCCTGGCCTGCCGGGAAAATAACCGGTTGCGTTTGTTGTTTTTGCCCAGGGTAAAAGGGGAACTGGAGATATTGACCAAAAGGTCGAGAGGATGATTAGCGGCCAACAGTTCCGCCGGTTTGACCGCGTAGTCATCATACCAGCCGTCTTCGCAAAGAATACAGCCGACGGATAAAGGCCCATGAACTGTCCGGACCTGGATCGGGCGAAGCAGTTCCGCTACCGGAATGCCCAGTTCAACGGCTAATTTTTGGGTACTGTAAAAATGTCTGTCATCGTCAAACTCGCGGTAATTGGGCAGTAAGGTTTTTATACGAAAGGGATAGGGGTAGTTTTCCCCGCCCAGAAGTTTTCCGCTTTGGGCGGTAAAGAAAGCATTGTATTTACGCACCCGTCCATCATTGTTGCGCTTGTTCCAATCCACGGCGACACTGCCGAACATGGCGATGATGCCGCTCGAGGTGCCGTTGATGAGCTGCTGCACATAGTATTCACAATCCCGCAAAAACGCAGATTGCTCCCAGGTGTCGCCCAGTAAATAACCGGGAACAGACATTTCCGGGAAGATGATCATATCCGCTCCCTGCTGCCGGGCGGCGTTCATCATTTGCAGCATGGCGGCGGTATTGACATCAGGTCTTCCGGGAATGATTTCCATTTGCCCTAGGGCGATCTTTAGCATATATACACCTCGATTTTTGAGAGTGGAAGAATTTTCTCAACAATACATTCTCGTTGTTTTGTAGGATGTCCTGCTGAAAGAAGATGAGTCTGAAGGAAAGGAAAAATAACGGCGTTAAAGTCCCGGCCAGCCCGGAACTTTAACGCCGTTTGCCTTGCATTTACGGGACGCCTATTAGCGTCTTAGCCTGGTTACAGTGGCAAATGAGGGCCTGATTGGACGACCTCCGGCGGCAGAACGAACTTTTCCAGGTTTTTATGAAACATTTCAGCCAGTTTCCACGCGGTTTGCCGGTATTCCTGAGGATCAGCCCAGCTATCCTGAGGATTGAGAACAGAGTCGGGGATGCCGGAGCAATGTAATGGCATGGACAGGTTAAACACGGGATGATCGGTAAATGCAGTCTGGTTGAATTGGCCGTTAATGGCAGCCGCTACCATACGGCGGGTGTATTGGATGTTGATTCTTTTTCCTGTGCCATAACGGCCACCCTGCCAGCCAGTGTTGATCAGGAACACCTGTGTCTGATGCCGGGTGATTTTTTCTTTCAGTAAATCAGCATATGCCGCTGGCGGCAGGGGCAAGAAAGGTGAACCGAAGCAAGCGGAAAAAGTCGCCTGGGGCTCTGCGATTCCCCGTTCAGTGCCGGCCAGCTTGCTGGTATAGCCGGAAAGAAAGTAGAACATGGCTTGTTCCGGACTCAGTTTGGCAATCGGCGGCAGTACTCCGAAGGCATCGGCGGTGAGAAACAGGATGGTTGAGGGATGACCGCCGATTCCGGGATAAATGCTGTGTGGGATATGCCTGATAGGATAGGCTGCCCTGGTGTTTTCAGTGATCGCTTCGCTGGCATAGTCCGGCTGCCGTGAGTCTTCATCTATAACTACATTTTCCAATACACTGCCGAATTGAATCGCGTCCCAGATTTGCGGTTCGTTTTCCCGGCTAAGGTGAATGCATTTCGCGTAGCAGCCGCCTTCGATATTGAAAATTCCCCGATCGCTCCAACCGTGTTCATCATCCCCGATCAACTGCCGGTCCGGGTCAGCCGACAGGGATGTTTTGCCTGTGCCGGAAAGACCGAAGAAGAGGGCGATATCGCCGCCGACGCCTTGATTGGCGGAGCAATGCATGGACAGGATGCTTTGTCGCGGCAAAAAGTAATTCATCGCCGAGAAAACGGATTTTTTCATTTCGCCGGCATAGTGGGTGCCTCCAATCAGGACCAGCCGTTCCGTAAGATTGAGGATAATAAAAGCCTCGGATTTTGTAGCGTCGGCCACAGGGTCCGCCGTGCAGCCCGGGGCTGCCAGAATGGTGAATTCCGGCTCTCCGGTTTCCCGGCCGGTATCATAGGTGCGAAGCAAAAGCTGATGTATGAAAAGATTTTGCCAGGCAAATTCATTAATCACACGGATCGCCAGGGAGGAAGAACGGTCTGCGCCGGCATAGCCGTCAAACACAAACAGATCTTTGTTCTGCAGGTAATGAATCATCTTGTTGTACAGGCGCCAGAATACTTCCGGCGACATTGCCTGATTGTTCTTCCAGTCCACCCGATCTTTGGTCTCAGGGTCACATACAATGAATTTATCGCCGGGTGAACGGCCGGTATACTTGCCGGTGCTAACCCGCAAGGCGCCGCTGGCAGTTAGGATACCTTCTTTCCGCTGCAGTGACAGTTCTTTTAGACGCGGTACTGACAGGTTGTTATAAAGGCAGCCGGCATAGTTTTCCCGCAAGTCAGACAATACATTACAGATCCTGGCCATACAGTTCACATCCCTTTCGAAATATTACGGATATAATTAGGCATAGGGCACGCGCAAACCTGCAATTTCATGACCCTGTGAGGAATGGTTTTCAGTCATGTGGATTGCCGGGGCGTTCATTTCTTTGGATAATAATTGTATGCCCGTCCGGGAGGAATAGAACAATCCTGCTATAATCTGAATGCTTGCAAGAGCAGGTTCAGATCATCGGATGATCCGGTGTGGCGATTTTTCGATTTTTCTGGATTTTTTCTTTCATGGTCTAAATAGCAGGATTTTGGGCCAATATATGGAATGGTTATGTTTAACCAGATACAAATCTGAGGTGATAATGTATGGTAATGCAAAATGGTTCCGTGATAATGGCTATTTCACAGGAAAGTCGAGTGGAAACCGCCGTGAAGGTGCAGGACGTCCTGACAAAATACGGATGCTATATTCGCGTTCGTCTGGGACTGCACGATGCGGCTGTCGATCACTGCTCAGGCAGTGGGTTGATTTTGCTGCAGTTATGCGGCAACATGCCCCTCAGTGACTTTGAGCGGGATCTGCAGATGATTCCGTCTGTAAAAATAAAATATATGAAGCTTGATTTTTAAGTTCTGCACTACTCTATGGGAGAATTGATCCGCTTATGAAAAAAACCAATGCAGCTCGTTTACTGGATGGTCTCGGGATCACCTATGAGCTCAAAGAATACGATGTGGATGAAAATGACCTAAGTGCCGAAAGCGTGGCCGCCAAAGTTGGCCTGCCGGCTGAACAGGTTTTTAAGACGCTGGTAGTCCGGGGTGATAAAAGCGGGGTCATTATGGCCTGTATACCCGGCGCAGCAGAATTGGATCTAAAAAAATTGGCGGCTGCCAGTGGCAATAAAAAAGCAGAAATGGTGCCGCTAAAAGAAGTGTTGCCTCTCACCGGCTACATCCGGGGCGGCGTATCACCGATTGGAGCCAAGAAAAAATATCCGGTATTTCTTGATGAAAGCGCATCGCAATGGTCATTTCTGTCCATTAGCGCCGGACTTCGGGGGGGCCAGTTATTGCTGGCGCCTGCGGCTTTAATTCAGGCTACCGGAGCAACGGTGTGCCCGATAACTGGATAGTTCTTTAGATATAGCGGCAAACAGTCGGTTTTAGGTATGAGGGAGGCAACATGAGCATAACTTCACTAGTCATTGATCAGAACATCAGACAAGCAGCGCCTGCGTGTCGGTTAGGCTATATCATTATCAGCAATGCGGCCCTGCGGGGAACCCCCCCTTCGTTGACCCAAGAGTTTTCACAGTTGCAGACGGAACTAGCCAAAATTTATAATCTAAACATTTTGCCTACTCTGCCAAGGATCAGCGCCGTGCGCAGCATGTATAAAAAACTGTCTATCGATCCTTCCCGTTACCGTCCGGCTTCAGAGGCGCTGGTCAGGAGGGTGCTGCAGAATAAAGGTGTCTATTACGTCAATAGCGCCGTAGACGTGAGCAATTATTGCTCGATCAAATTTTTGCAGCCTTTTGGGTTATATGACCTGAATAGTAAGGTACGTNGGTTAGNTCGTT
>NZ_AFGF01000077.1 GCF_000219125.1 Acetonema longum DSM 6540 | reverse complement strand
CGGAAAGTCGGAGAAGTACTTTCCGCTGTTTTTGTTTTGTCTTTTACTGGTGTCAATACTTGAGAATACATAGAAGATATTGCAACGAATAATGGCGAAAAAGAAGGATTTTTGCTGATTTCTATATAATTATTTTCATGTTGTGCACTTCAAAGAGACAGGAATTTAATGTAATATAGCGAATAAATAAAAAGTATTAACTTTAAAGAAAGAATATTCAGGCGAATATGGTCTGCCAGCAAGTATTTCATCGATACATCAACAGAGGAGGTAGTACAATGGCCAAAATAGCGATTCCGTATGGACGAACCCACTGGGAAGCAGAAATTCCGGATGACAGGCTGGAGGGAATCCTGGAATCCAACGCCCATCACTACCAGGCCGAGGCTGGCGAAGAGGCGCTGGTCCGTCAAGCGCTGGAAAACCCCGTCGGTTCTCCCCGGCTGTCGGAATTAGCCAGGGGTAAAAAGAAAATCGTCATTGTAGCCAGCGACCATACCCGCCCGGTACCCAGTAAAGTGATGGCCCCGCTGATACTGGAGGAAATCCGTGCCGGAAATCCTGACGCTGACATTACCTTTTTAATTGCCACCGGCTTCCACCGCCCGACAACCGAGGCGGAACTGATCGCTAAGTTTGGACCGGATATTGTGAAGCAGGAAAAAATCGTCCTGCATGACTGCCGGGATGATGACAGTATGGTCCCGGCGGGGAAGCTGCCTTCCGGCGGTGACCTGGTCATTAATCGAATGGCGATGGAAGCTGACTTATTAGTAGCCGAAGGTTTTATTGAGCCCCACTTTTTTGCCGGATTTTCCGGCGGACGCAAGAGTATCCTTCCCGGGATCGTCAGCAAGGTGACAGTATTGGCCAATCATTGTTCCAAGTTCATCGCCCATGACCGGGCCCGGGCCGGCATATTAGAGGGAAATCCCCTGCATATTGACATGCTCCATGCTGCCAAGACCGCTAAGCTGGCCTTTATCCTCAATGTGGTCATCAATGCCGACAAAAAAATTATAAAGGCTTTTGCCGGCGACAGGGAACAAGCGCACAGGGAAGGCTGCCGGTTTGTGAGCGAGCTGGCAACCGTTAAGGCCAAACCGGCTGATATTGTCATTACCTCTAACGGGGGGTATCCTTTGGATCAGAATGTGTATCAGGCTGTCAAAGGCATGTCTGCCGCTGAAGCCACCTGCAAACCCGGCGGCGTGATCATTATCTGTTCGGCCTGCAACGACGGCCACGGCGGCGAAGCCTTCTACCGCTGGTTTGCCGATGCATCCGGGCCTCAGGAAGTCATGGACAAAATTATGAAAATCGATATGGATGCAACAATTGCCGACCAGTGGGAGGCCCAGATCGCCGCCCGCATTCAACTGAAACATCAGGTGATTGTCGTCACCGACCAATGCGATCACAGCATCATTGAAAATATGTACTTTAAAGCAGCCAAGAATTTGCCGGAGGCCTTGCAAATGGCCGAAAGCATTGTGGGACGGCAAAGTAAAATCACCGTGATCCCCGACGGGGTTTCGGTCATTGTCAGTTAAGCCGTCTATATAGAGATATAGAGAAAAAGGAGGTGTTGAGGCGGCCAACTCATTTTCATGTAAATAGACAGGAGGAAAGAAGCATGGCAAAGTACAATTCGTTAACCCCTGAAATTATTGCCACTTTAACTAAAATCGTAGGCAGTAAATATGTAATCTCAGACCCGGAAAAAATGGACCCCTATTCCCGCGATGAGGAGACTGATCCCCGCTATCAGCACATGCCGGAGATTGTCCTGCTGCCGGAAACAGCCGAGCAGATCGCTGAAATTGTGAAGTTAGCCAACAAGGAGCTGGTTCCGGTGGTAGCAAGAGGCGGCGGCACCGGCTTGGCGGCAGCTGCCGTTCCCCTGTACGGCGGCATTGTGATCAGCACCGAGCGCATGAACCGGGTGCTTGAGATCAATACCGATAGTATGTATATGGTGGTGCAGCCTGGCGTAAGGACCGATGATGTACAGAAAGCCGCCAGGGAAAAAGGCCTGTTCTATGCCGGCGACCCCTGCAGCGGCGACAGCTGCTTCATCGGCGGCAACGTGGCCACCAATGCTGGCGGCAACAGGGCCATTAAATATGGAACCACCCGGCATCAGGTCTATGGGATGAAAATCGTTTCCCCACAGGGGAAAATCCTGAATTTAGGCGGCCGTCTGGAGAAAAGCACCACCGGCTATGCCCTGGATCAATTGTTCATGGGCTCTGAGGGGACTCTCGGCATTGCCACTGAAATCACCCTGAAACTGAAGCCCATGCCCCATAACGTAATAGACTTACTGGCGATTTTTCCGGACATTGATTCCGCCATCGGCATTGTCACCAAAGTCATCAAAGCCGGTATTACCCCTACCTGTGTGGAGTTTATGGATAATGGCACCATCCGCAGCGTGGAGAAATTTTTGAATGAAAAACTTCCCGAAAGCGAGCGGGGCCATTATATTATCATCCAGGTAGAAGGCAAAGATGAAGACGATTTGGATGACAAGAGCGTTTTACTGGATGAACTGTGCATGGCCAATAAGGCCCTTTCGGTGCTGGTGGCTGATCCTCAGAAGATCTGGCATTCCCGCAAGGCATTCCTGGAAGCAGCCCGGGCTGAGAGCTTGATCCAGTCGAAAGAAGATATGGTAGTGCCGGTGGACCAGATCGCCAATTTGATGAACCAGGCAGCCACACTGAGCGCCAAGTACAACATGGTGACCCGAATTGCCAGCCATGCCGGCGACGGCAATGTCCACTTCCATGTTCTCAAGGGAGATATGCCTGATGACCAATGGGATAAGACCCTGGAAGAGTTCCAGAAGCAAATCTACACTCTGGTCTATCAACTGGGCGGCAAGTTGTCAGGTGAACACGGCATCGGCTACAAGCGGCGGAAGCTGATGGAGCAGTACACCCCGCCCGAAGAACTGGAAATGATGCGGGCTATCAAAAAAGCCCTGGATCCGAATTTGATTTTAAATCCCGGAAAAATCTTCGAAATGCCTTAATCCTTTTCAGGCCGGTTTATTGCGATTAAAAGTAAGGAGGCTTATGCATGAAATGGGTGCAAACCTATGACCCCCTGCAGAATATTCTGCTGTCAGCGCTGGTCGCAGCGATACCCTTGCTTCTTTTGCTGTATATGCTGGGTGTAAAAAGGTCTAAGGGCCATCACGCGGCGGCGGTTGGCACACTGTCGGCCCTGGTGCTGGCTATCGGGGTATGGGGTATGCCGGTGCCCTATGCCCTCAGCGCGGTTGTTAACGGTGCTGCTTTCGGCATCTTTCCTATTATTTGGATCGTTATTACTGCCATCTGGGTTTATAACATGACGGTTGAATCAGGGGAATTCGAGATCATCAAAAATTCCCTGGCTTCGATTACCGATGACAGAAGACTGCAGGCACTCCTGATCGCCTTTGCCTTTGGTTCGTTCATTGAAGGGACTGCCGGCTTTGGCACGCCGGTGGCCATTACCGCCGCGATGCTGGTGGGATTGGGGTTTAACCCGATTTATGCCGCCGGTATCTGCCTGATCGCCAACACTGCGCCGGTCGCCTTTGGCGCCATCGGCATTCCGATTGTGGTGGCGGCCCAGGTCAGCGGGCTGGATGTCATGCACATCAGCCAGATCGTGGGGCGTCAGCTGCCTTTCCTGTCTTTTGTGGTTCCCCTGTGGCTGGTGGTGACCATGTGCGGCTGGAAGCGTTCCATGGAAGTTCTGCCGGCAGTGCTGGTGACCGGATTCTGCTTTGCCGGAACCCAGTTTATTACCTCTAATTATGTGAATCCCTATCTGCCGGATATCACCTCAGCTGTGGTGACCATTGTCGGACTGCTGGTTTTCCTGAATTTCTGGAAGCCGGAAAACACCTGGCACTTCCCGGATGAACCGGTCACGACCGGCAGGGTGAATCTGAAGTACTCCAAGGGGGAAGTGCTTCGCGCCTGGGGGCCTTACCTCATTCTTGCCTTATTGGTATTCCTCTGGGCTGATGACAAATATCTCAGGTTTAAGAACGTTCTGGTTTCGATTGACCAGGCGATGCCTTGGTTTAGCGTAAGCTGGCCGCTGCTGGACGGCATGGTAATGAAGACCGCGCCGGTTGTGGCCAAAGAGACGGCTTACGCCGCCAAATATGCCCTTAATCTTCTGTCCGCCGCCGGAACCGCTATCCTGATCTCCGGGCTCCTTTCCTTGTTTATCATCCCCAACTACGGAATCAGCCGGGCGGTACAGTGTTTCGGCAAAACCTTAAAACAGCTTACCTTCCCTATCTGCACGATTGCCATGATCCTGGGCTTGGCTTATATCATGAACTATTCCGGCATGAGCTCAACTTTGGGCCTGGCCTTTACCGCCACCGGGGCGCTGTTTCCCTTCTTCTCGCCTCTCCTGGGGTGGATCGGCGTCTTCCTGACCGGATCGGATACCTCTTCCAATGCTTTGTTTGGCTCTATGCAGAAAACAGCGGCGGAACAGGTAGGCATAGATCCGCATCTGACAGTGGCGGCCAACTCCAGCGGCGGTGTAACCGGCAAAATGATCTCGCCTCAAAGTATCTCAGTGGCTACTGCCGCTACCGGTCTGGTAGGAAGCGAAGGGGACCTTTTCCGCTTTACGGTGCGTCACAGCATGGCCATGACCCTGATTGTCTGCATACTGACCTACCTTCAGGCGTACGTATTAAAGTTTATGCTGCCCTAATAAATTCAATAAAAAAACAGCCGCTTGCCGGC